>CAXQPR010000083.1:0-14693 GCA_964225855.1 Salipiger bermudensis
GATGGGCAACAAGAGATTCGTCGATTCAAACTTTTCGAACGCCGATTTGCGTGAATCCAATCTCAGCAACATGTATATGCTCACCACAAATTTCGAAGGAGCTGACCTGCGCAATAGCGATCTCAGCCACACCTTTTTTACAAGGTCATCGAATTTTCGAAATGCTGATCTGCGGGGTGCCATTCTCTATGACGCGTGGTTCACCCAAGCCGATCTTCGGGGTGCTGACCTAAGAGGCACCTATGTTGGATTTATCCATACCCTTGAGGATGCTGATCTTCGCGGTGCAAAAGTAGACGACATCTTTTACCGCGAGATCATGGAGGATCAACCCTATGGCATTTGCCTGGACAACACAATCCTTCCCAATGGAAAGATTATTCGAAACAGCTGTCAATTCAAGTGAGAGTGCTGTTGACTCTGGGGCCTAACAGAGACGCCTAAGGGCTGCAAGACGCACCTGGAGTTCGCCCCAGTCAAAACTTCTTGGATCACCGCGCTCACCACCTAGATCCACATGTTCATGGGTGGTGATGGCCTCCGGGGCAATGCCAAATTGACTCATCCATTCATCCAGAACGAGGGCCAAGGCGTCATATTGCGCCGAAGTGTATCCGCTATGGGTGCGTCCTCCGAAATAGCCGTCAGATGGGGTTTCCAGGCTGAGGTGAAGGGCAAAGTTGTTCACAGAGCCCATAAAGTCAGGATTGGTCACCGCCCACTCACCGAGGAACGCTGAGTATCCAGCGCCGTAGGCGCGCATCAGTGGATCCACCACATCAACCACCTCCCCAGAACGACCAATCAGGGTGTGATAACTGACCTGATCATTATCATTGGGATGGTAAGTCTTGAACGTATTAATTGCTGAGGAGAGCGTATTTGAGGTTTCATGCAGGACCACTAAGCGCGGCTTTGGATTGATTGGCTGTTTCCAGGGATCCAATCGATACCGCTTCCCATAATTACTTGCATCAATACTGATCTCTTCGCGTTGCTTCCCGAGTCGTTTGCGCAGCGCTTCAAGACGCTGACGCACCGGCTGATCGAAATCCTTGCATTGTTTCGCCAATGGCGAGCGCCAGCTCTGGGAGTACGGCACCGCTGGCCGTGGAGATTTCAACGGATCCTCCACCAGCTTGGGGCTGTCGCTGGAGACCTCATTCAGCAATGCCAGCAGTGTGGTTTCAGACTCGAGTTGTGGACGAGCGACTTGCGTCAAGCTGATCCAGATCGCACTACTGCAGCTCACCACCAGACCGCAACAACCAATCGCGACGACCCCAGGCTTGCGAACAAACAAAGCCTTGAAGCGACGAATTTGGTTGGTCAGCGAATCATGAACCATTGGTCACGGAGTGCCCGCATCGATTGGGAGGCTTGGGGGTTCCACTCCAATGACATGTCTTTGGTCACCGGGGGTATCGGAATCAACAGGGTTTCTTCCAACCGGCCCCGTCGCGCGTAATGAATGGTGATCGGATCACTCCCTTTCAACAGCAAAGGCCACTGCTCCAAACCATGCAGCCGATGCTGACGCACAGCAACGATTTCATCCCCTGCAACCAGTCCAGCCGCGTGGCCTGGGCTGCCATGCCGTACCCGTTTCAGCGCAATGCCTGAGGAGGTCTCCTCCAGGATCAGGCCCGACCAGGTCACGTCGTCATCAATGGGCACGAACTCAAGACCAATCAAGTCGACGCAACGCTCGATTGGAAGGGAATCACACTGATCAAGCCAATCGGGCAAGCGATTCGCCAGGTCTGGGCTGTAATTCGCTAGAGCTGACTGAACATCCGATCGGCCATAACCGCGCCCACAGCGACCAAAGGTCGCCCAGAGATCACGGAGAACCTGAGCCAGGGAGGATCCAACCACCCTCAGCTGTACATCCAGGCAAAACGCCAGCGCTGTACCAAGCCTGTAATAGCTGATTTGGGTGTCCGCTGCTGCAGGTGTGGATTTGTAGAGCCGAACCCAGGCCTCGCGAGAACTATCCGCCAGGCTTTGAACCTTGCAGCCTGGATTCAACAAGACATGGGCAAGATCTGTGCCCAGATCCTTCAGAAGCATTTTTCTGTCTGAACGTCCTGCCAACAGAGGAAGCGAGAGATCGAAATAGCTGGTAACGCCCTCAGCAAACCAAAGGCCGTCACTAATCACAGGCGAGCCATGGTCGTACGGCACATACTCCTTGGGCCGCAGTCTGCGCACATTCCACTGGTGGAGATATTCATGCCCCACAAGTTGTAGAAGCTGGTGATATCCATCCGCCGTGGCCAGCTTGGGCCAGGCGAACTGAAGAACCGCCCCATGATCATGCTCGAGCCCTCCATAGCCGTTGTCGAGCATCTGAATCACCAGCTGATAGCAATCACCAGCTGGTGGGGTGTCGGCCATCAACGCAGCAGCAGCCGTGCAGACGGCTTCAACATCCTTCACGAGTGAATCGGGCCAGCCCATGGGCGGCGAACCGATCAGGAGCAAGCTGTGACGACATCCCTGTACCTGGAAGGGAACCAGCTCGAGAGGACCTGCGTGGACTGGACTGTCCACCAAATGATCAAAATCCCTCGAACAAAAGCCATTGGTGGTTTTTGGCAAGGGCGCAAAGCCCTGCCAGCCCTCGGGCAACTGGAGCTCAAGGTGATGAGGACTCCAGCGCTTGCCATCAACCTGCATCGCCACGGCCGACAGGCACAGCGATGCAAATTGGGGATCAAGGAAATTGGTGCGAACCGTGAGCTGGCGGGCTGCCAGTTGATAACAAAGCCGCAGTGGTTCCAGGGTTGATAACTGAATGCCCCACCGCGAAGGACTCAACCGCTTGGGTGATAAGCGTGTCTCACCCTGCTGGAGGGAGAGTCCATGAAGATGCTGTGATGGATCACGGACGGTGTAGGACCCTGGGGTCCACACCGGCATTTGCCAGATCTGACGCAGGGTTTCAGGGGTCCAGACCATTTCCACCCCAATGGTCTGGGAGGCGGGATCGCGCAGATCCAACCGCAGGTGAACGTCGTGTTGCCCCTTCACATCAAACGGTGGTCACACCTTGGAGGAAGGAGGTTGTTGCAACGGTGTCGAGCGCCTTGGCCAGTGCATAGAGACGAACAATGCGCTGCAGCCTGGCTTGATAGGTCTCTGCAGCACCCTGACGCTCGACATCAGCCAACAACTCAAGGGTGGGAGATTGGAGTGAACGTCTCCATGCGAAATGGACACCACAGGGGCCGGTGGCCTTGAGGTCGAAATGATGCGATTCACCTCCAAAACCGGAGAGCATCCCGTGACGCTCGATCGCATAGCCCTCAGCCACCAGAACCGAAGCAAGGCGGTCCAGATCAGTGAGGGCAGTGGGCAGGATGGACAGATGGGACATGGTCTGAATGCCCGCTTTGTCGAACACTAGCCACAGCAATCCCATGGTTGGTCAAGATCTTGATGCTCTGGTGGCTCCGGCACAGGCTGACTGGCCCCGATACAACACGCCCCTGCGGTTGGGTGTGATGGCATCGGGCAGTGGCAGCAATTTTGAGGCCCTGGTCGCCGCGACCCAACAGCACCTGGACGCAACCATCGAACTGCTGGTGGTCAACAACCCGGGATGCGGAGCCCAGCTGAGGGCGGAGCGACTTGGTGTGGATTGCATCGTTCATGACCATCGCCAGTTCACCAACCGAGAAGCTCTCGACAGCGCCCTGGTCAGCACCTTCCAGGCAGCGCGAGTTGACGGTGTGGTGATGGCCGGGTGGATGCGCATCGTGACGCCTGTGCTGATTGGTGCCTTTCAGGGCCGGCTGATCAACATTCATCCCTCCTTGCTGCCCAGCTTCCGAGGACTGGACGCCGTCGGCCAGGCTCTGAAGGCCGGTGTTCGGATCTCAGGTTGTTCAGCCCATGTGGTCACCGCAGATGTCGACACCGGACCTGTCATCGCGCAGGCAGCTGTGCCGGTGTTTGACAACGACGACCATCAGTCCCTGTCGGAACGAATCCATCGACAGGAACATCGAATCCTGCCCTGGGCCGTCGCCCTTCAAGGACGTGAGTGGAGGAATCAGGGATAGAAGGGCTCGAGAGGCAATCCTGTCGTAGCGGGCAAACCAGCCATCAGGTTGAGGCACTGCACACCCTGGCCCGCCTGACCCTTCATCAGATTGTCGACGGCGCTCATCAGCACCAAACGGCCTGTGCGGCTATCAACCTGCACGGACAGCAGAGCCTGATTGGTGTGCTTCGCCCATTTTGTTGCCGGATACGTGCCGACCGGAAGCACACGGACACAGGGGTGGTGTCGGTAGACCGCCTCGAGCACCGTGGTGCAGTCGTCAGCGGTGAGACCGGGATCGCGGAGCCGGGCATAGACCGTGGAGAGCAGACCTCGCACCATCGGCACCAAGTGGGGCGTGAACTGCAGCTGGATCGGACATGCCGCGACTGCGCTGGCGATCTGTTCAATCTCTGAGGTGTGACGGTGGCCCACAACGCCGTAGGGAGCGATTGACTCCGACGCTTCAGCGAGCAGCAGATGCTCCTTGGCTGCCCTACCTCCGCCGGAGGTGCCGGTTTTGGCATCAATAATCAGGCCATCGGTTTCGATCAGGCCCTGCTTCAAGAAGGGAAGCAAGGGCAGAAGGCTGGTGGTGGGGAAGCAGCCTGGAGCAGCCACCAAGCGGGCTTGGGCGATCTCGGGACCAAACCATTCGGGCAAGCCATAGACAGCGTCCTGACAGAGCTGGGCGTCAGTCCGCTGGTGTTTCTGGGCCTCTTGCACATAAACATGAGTCCACTCCTCAAGGGAGCGATAGCGGTAGTCAGCCGAAAGATCCACAACCCGCACCCCCCGCTCCAGCAAGTCAGGGACCAGGTCACTGGCCAAGCCGTTGGGGAGGCTCAGCACAGCAAAGTCAGCTGCCGCAGCGATACGTGCCGGGTCCGGAGATTCGACAAGGGGATCATCCAGCAGTGGCAGGAACGGACAGATTTCGCTCCAACGCTTTCCGGCACTGCGCTCACCACCCAAGAAAGTGATGGCGAACTGTGGATGCCGTTGCAGCAGCCTCAGGGTCTGAAGGCCCCCATACCCGGAAGCGCCCACCACAGCGACGCGTCCGACCAGCCCAGCGGTGGAAATCGGAGCCGGAACTGTTGGGGTGGACTGCATGCGTGCTTAAAGGATTGGGCTGATCGTACCGATGTCGATAATGAATGCAGATCGTTGGCCTCTGAAGACCCCTGAGCACGCCTTCCGCCGCTGACGCGACCTCCAACATTCGCTTCGATTCGATTCCCGACGCCCTCGCTGCTATCCGCAACGGGGAATGCGTTGTCGTTGTGGACGACGAAAGTCGTGAGAATGAAGGCGATCTGATCTGCGCGGCTCAATACGCCACCCCCGATCAGATCAACTTCATGGCTACCCATGCCCGGGGCCTGATCTGCCTGGCCATGGAGGGGCAACAACTCGATGCCCTTGATCTACCTCTGATGGTGGATCGCAACACCGATGCCAATCAAACCGCATTCACGGTCAGCATCGATGCCGGACCCGAACATGGCGTCTCGACCGGTATTTCTGCAGAAGATCGTTCGCGCACCATTCAAGTGGCCCTACAGGCGGATGCACGTCCGTCTGATTTGCGCAGACCTGGTCACATTTTTCCGCTGCGCGCTCGACAAGGTGGTGTGCTGAAGCGGGCTGGTCATACCGAAGCCGCCATTGACCTTTCAGCCCTGTCTGGGTTGATCCCTGCCGGTGTGATCTGTGAGATTCAGAACCAGGACGGATCCATGGCCCGTTTAGCCCAGTTGCGGGAGTACGCCGATCAGTGGAATCTCCGCCTGATCAGCATTGCTGACCTAATTCGCTACCGACTCGACAACGAGCGGTTTGTGGTTCGCCAAGCCCACGCTTCATTGCCGAGTGTCTTCGGCGATTTCAAAGCGATTGGTTATCGCAACGAGTTGGATGGCAGCGAGCATGTGGCCATCGTCAAAGGTGACCCCGCCAAGCTCAGAGAACCGGTTTTGGTGCGCATGCATTCAGAGTGCCTCACCGGTGATGCCTTCGGATCCCTGCGCTGTGACTGCCGGCCCCAACTCGAGGCCGCCATGCGACAGATCGAGTCGGAAGGAGAGGGGGTGGTGGTCTATCTCCGCCAAGAGGGCCGTGGCATTGGCTTGATCAACAAACTCAAGGCCTACAGCCTCCAAGACGGAGGGCTCGACACCGTCGAAGCCAACGAGAAGCTCGGTTTCCCTGCTGATTTACGCAATTACGGCGTTGGGGCTCAGATCCTCAGCGATCTGGGCATTCACCGCCTACGGCTCCTCACCAACAATCCACGCAAGATTGCGGGTCTCGGTGGGTACGGCTTGGAAGTCGTCGATCGTGTGCCTCTTGTGATTGATCCCGGCGACCACAACGCCGATTACCTGGCCGTGAAACGGGACAAACTCGGCCACCTGTTTCAGTCGGGGGAGGCAGCCGCTCAAGCAAGCACGTCCCCATCGGTCCGAGGGGGGGGGCCATCCATCAGCACGACAGTGGTCAGCTGGGACGGTGCTTTGGAGCTCTTGGCCCAAATTCGTGCCCGTTGTGAACAGGAAGCCCACAACCTCAACCTCGTGCTCACGCCTACATCGTCTCCCCGGCTACTGGCCCTTTGGGAACGCCCCCAAGTGGCTTGGCAGATCGACAATGAGCTGGACAGTCAGGCTGGAGCATCGTTTGCAACTCGCCTGCAGTCACTGCTCGAGGTGATGGCGTCTTGGCCTGAAACGCGACGACTGGGGTTGTATTCAGCCGCCTCCATGGATCAACTCAATCACCCCTCCCAAACCCTGGAGCGGGTTGAAGAACCCTTGGATCAACTGAGGATGGGGTTGATTGGTGTGCAGGGCCGGCTGCACCAACCGACCCTTGTGCAATGGAGCTGATCTGTGGCTCAGATTCAGTCCTGAACTGTCACTTTGTTGATGCGTGAGCCGTTTTTGAGAGCCAGCACCACATCCATGTCGCCGGTCTGACCGAACACGGTGTGAACACCATCGAGATGGGGCTGGGCCTCGTGAACGATGAAAAACTGGCTGCCACCGGTGTTTTTACCGGCGTGGGCCATCGACAACACACCTGGAGCGTGCTTACGGCTGTTGATCTCGCAGTTGATCGTGTAGCCGGGGCCACCGGTTCCCGCCATGCCACGGGCGCCCTCACGGGAATTGGGGCAACCGCCCTGCGCCATGAAGCCAGGAATTACACGGTGGAAAGCCAGGCCGTCGTAGAAGCCATCCTTGGCCAGCTTGACGAAGTTCGCCACGGTGTTCGGAGCGTCGGATTCGAACATCTCGAGTCGGATCTGACCGGCGTCGGTCTCCATCAGAACAGTCGTCAAAGCGCTGCCAATCAAACGCCCATGCTACGCAGATGCAGGATGGTCTGATCTTCCGTCCACCCCATGCCCAACGTCGCGAATCAGGAGAAGCTGCAGCAGGCCCGTGTTGGCGTGATCGGCGGCAGTGGTCTCTACGCCATCGAAGGGTTCACTGATGTCACGGAAGTGGAGGTCAACACGCCGTTTGGGACTCCCTCCGATTCATTTCGCATCGGACGTCTCCACGGTGTTGATGTGGTGTTCCTGGCACGCCATGGCCGTCACCATCACCTGCTCCCCAGCGAAGTTCCCTACCGCGCCAATCTTTGGGCCATGCGCTCCCTTGGGGTGCGCTGGCTGATCTCGGTCTCCGCTGTGGGCTCCCTTCAGGAACAGCTCAAGCCGCGAGACATGGTCGTGCCTGAACAATTCATTGACCGCACGATGCAGCGGCCAACCAGCTTCTTCGGCAAAGGTTGTGTTGCCCATGTAAGCCATGCCGATCCGTTCTGTTCAAACCTCAGCACGCTCCTGGCGGATGCTGCGGAACGCGCCATGCCGAAGGGCCAGACGCTTCATCGAGGCGGGACCTACCTCTGCATGGAAGGCCCCGCCTTCTCAACCCGAGCGGAGAGTGAGCTCTACCGCAGCTGGGGGTGCGATGTGATCGGGATGACCAATCACACGGAAGCACGCCTGGCCCGTGAAGCGGAGATCGCCTACGCCTCTCTCAGCATGGTCACCGACTACGACTGCTGGCACACCGATCACGATGCCGTGAGTGTGGACATGGTGATTGCGAACCTTCAGGCCAATGCCACTGCCACCGGTCCGATCCTTCAGGGGGTGATGGAAGCGTTCACTCAGAACCGTCCTCCGTCCAGCGCCCACACCGCCCTTGCCGATGCTCTGATGACGCGACCTGAAGCCGTACCAGCAGACACTCGCGAAGCCCTCGACCTGTTCACGCGCCCGTACTGGGGAGACTTCAAACGGTCCTGAGTACGGCTCCGCAGCTGGCAAGGGCAGCACGCAACTGTTGATGGTGCTCATTGAGCACCTGCCGGGCCTGATTGACGTCGAGACGCCCTGCCGCCATGAGCAAGGCCAGCTTCACCGATCCCTCAGATTGGCGAAGCAACTCCATCCCTTGCTCTCTGGGGACATCAGCAAGGTCGCGCAGGATCCTCAAGGAACGGTCCACCAGCTTGCTGTTGGTGGCAGCAACATCCACCATTCGGTTCCCGTACACCTTGCCGAGACGCACCATCACCGAAGTGGAGATCACGTTGAGAGCCATCTTTGTGGCGGTTCCTGCTTTGAGACGCGTGGACCCGGTGAGCAGTTCAGGCCCAGTGAGAAGACGGATATCGATCGTGCATGGCATGGCTGCTTGATCGGCGGGCACACATGCCATGGCAATGGCTAGGGCTCCGCAGCGGAGGGCGTAGTCCAAGGCCCCGTGCACGTAAGGGGTTGTTCCTCCAGCCGCAATGCCGACCACACAGTCAGCCTCAGAAAGACCACGGCTGCGCAATTCATCGGCGCCAGCGTCCATAAGGTCTTCCAGCCCTTCGGAACTGCGCAACAGCGCAGGTGCGCCTCCAGCCAAAACCCCTTGAACCAGTTCAGGAGGACTGCAGAAGGTCGGAGGACATTCCGCTGCATCCAAGACACCCAGACGCCCCGATGTGCCGGCACCGACATAGAACAACCGCCCCCCAGCGGCAAGGCGCGCCGCAATGCCCTCAACAGCCTGGGCAATCGACTCCGATGCTCCTGCCACAGCCTGCTGCGGTTTCACGTCTTCGCTGATGAATAAATCAACGAGATCAGCGACGGGAAGGGTGTCGAGTTGAAGACTACGGGGGTTGGACTGCTCAGTAAGCAGGTGACCGCGATCTTCTGAGGCGTCAACAACGGGCTTGGGCGATAACGATCCGCTCATGGTCAATCAGAGCAGTCCTTCAAGCCGGCGACGAATCGCATCCAGCTGATCATTGGAATCGGGCAGGTCAGGGGTCGTAGCGCTCTCAGACTCCTCTTGCCAGTTGGTCACATCCCTATTAGCGGAGGGGGGAGCTAACAACAACCGCTCTTCATCGGTCTTGGGAACAAATCCGGATTCCACCAACCGCGCTTCGTAGCCCGCCTGCCGGCAAAAAATCTCGATCTCCTCTCGGTCCAGAGCCTCGATCGAAGGAACTGGAAAATCCTGCGCCTCCAGCAAACCGGCGTAGCGCTCCGCGTCGTCAGGGTTCTCGAACATCAGCACCACGGTGGAACCGGATAACTCAAGAGAGTGAATGCCTTCACTGTCCTGTCCGGCGTCGTAGAGAAGAACGTGAACGAGCATCCGTGCCTAAGTCGCAAGCTCAGTCTCTCACTGAAGCAACGGCGTCAGCCTTCAGAAGCCTCAAGCGCAAGTTCTTGAAGCCGCCGATACAGGGCACGCTCCGCATCGCTCAACTCAGCAGGAATCACCACCACAATCTCCACTAGCTGATCCCCACGGCGATCATCGGCTTCAAGTCCACGTCCTCGCAAGCGCAACAAGCGACCGCTCGACGACCCTGGAGGAACCTGGAGTGTGACAGGTCCCGTCAGGGTCGGGACATCCACGGCACAGCCAAGGGCGGCATCTGCCGGCAGCAGTTCAAGCCGGTAGTGAACGCGCAACCCATCAATGCGCAGGCCTTCATCGGTTTGCACCTTCAACTGGAGGAAATGGTCACCGCCACCAGGAGTGACGCCCGCCAACCGCAGTCGCCATCCATCGCCTGCAAGCGGTGGGGTTTGCACCTCAACCACCGTGCCATCGCTTAATTCAAGCTCGACAGCTGTGCCGTGCAGGGCCTGATCCGGTGTTAACGAGACGTCAGTCTCGATACTTTCGGCCGCCTGTACGGGAGGGGGGGGTGGTGGCGTCGAGGTGGCTGGCCAGCGTGAGGCAGGGGACTCTTCGGATTCAAAACAGGGATCGTGGTCCTCCATCGAGTCAGGCGTTTCCGTGCGGGAACGACGACGAGGCCCATCACCAAGCACCACATCGAGATAGTCCTCGAAGGACGGGAAGCCACTAGCGAAAGGATCAACGTTGGTGGTGCCTGGTTGTTCCCGGCCTTCCCAGACACGACGTCGCTTGGGATCACTGAGCACCGCGTAGGCCTCATTGACCAATTTGAACCGTTCCTCCGCCTGGCGATCGTTGCCGTTGAGATCGGGATGCCAACGACGGGCCTCCCTGCGGAAGGCGCGCTTCAGTGCATCAGCGTCGCTGTCCGGATCCAGGCCCAGCAGGGACCAGTAGTTGGGCTCAGCGGTAGAAGTCATCGTCCCAGGGATCCATCCCTTGCCGTGATCCGCCATAGCGGCTTGCAGGAGGTCGGGAACTGGGAGCTGCCCATGGGTCGTCGTCCCAGTCGTCATCCGCAAACAGTTCGTCCTTCAGAGAACCGAGGGTGTTGCGAATGCCCTGAAGGGGGCTGGCTTCCGAACGTCGTTCAGCAGAGAGACGACGGTTCAGACCGAACAGGGCTTCCTGAAGGGCACTGACCCCGAGCTCCAGCTCTTGCAAGTCATCCTGCTCCAGCAGATCCTGCAGATCGCGCATCGCCATTTCAACGGCGCGCTGCTGTCGTTCCGCGCCGTAAGGACCAAGCTCAAGAGCTGCATCTCGGAGCCTCCGTTCAGCCTGGGAGACCAGAGTGAGGGCACGATTGCGTCGCTCAATCGCGGCGCGCGTGCGGCGATCCTCATCGGCCCTGGCCTCCGCCTCGGCCAGCAGAGCCTGCAGTTCGTCTTCGTTGAGGTTGGAGCCACCTTGAATCGTCACCGATTGCTTACGGCCCGTGGTGCGATCTGTGGCACTGACCTGGAGGATGCCATTGGCGTCGATGTCGAACGCCACCTGAATCTGTGGAACGCCACGAGGAGCAGGTGGGATGCCCGAGAGGCGAAACCGACCCAAGGATTTGTTGTCAGCGGCCATCTGACGCTCCCCCTGCCAGATGTGGATCTCAACGGAGGACTGATTGGATTCCGAGGTGCTGAAGACATCGGACTGACGCACTGGGATCGGCGTGTTGCGTGGGATCAGCACTTTCATCAGGCCACCAACGGTCTCCAAGCCCAGTGAAAGAGGTGTGACGTCGTTGAGCATCAGATCGCGAAGCTCGCCGGTGAGGATGCCGGCCTGAACAGCAGCCCCAATCGCCACCACCTCATCGGGATTCACCGACTGACAAGGGTCATGGGGAATCAGGGTGCGCACCAACTGTTGAACCATCGGCATGCGTGTACTGCCACCGACCAACACCACATCGTCAATATCTTCCGCAGCCCAACCTGAGTCCCTCAGCGCCATCTGGACGGGCACAAGAACCCGGTCCAGCAGGTCCGGACACAGGCCTTCAAAGGTGGAGCGTTCAAGGGTGGTTTCAATGTGGAGCGGACCGTCACTGCCGGTCGCAATGAAAGGGAGAGAGATGGGGGTGCTGGCCACTCCCGAGAGTTCCTGCTTGGCCTTTTCAGCCGCTTCGGTCAAGCGTTGAAGCGCCTGACGATCACGACGCAGATCCACGCCGTTTTGCTCCAGAAACGCTTCGGCCAACCAGTCGACGATGCGTTGGTCAAAGTCATTACCGCCGAGCTGGGTATCTCCATTCGTGGATTTGACATCGAAAACGCCGTTCGCGACACGAAGCAGGGAGACATCAAACGTGCCGCCGCCAAGGTCAAACACCAGCACGCGCTTCACCGCACTGCGGTCAAAGCCATAAGCCAAGGCAGCGGCCGTCGGTTCATTGAGAATCCGTTCAACCTGAATCCCCGCCAAACGGCCCGCATCGCGGGTGGCTTGGCGCTGAGCATCGTTGAAATAAGCCGGGACGGTGATCACGGCGGCCTCGACCGGTTCGCCGAGATAGGTGGAGGCGTCATCCACAAGCTTGCGCAGAATGCTGGCGACAAGCTCCTCAGGGGCGTATTCCCGTTCTGTCACCGGGCATGCCACTCGGACATTGTTCTGGGAGTTGGCTCTGACGGTGTAGGGGACGGTGAGACTGGAATCGTCAAGCTCGTCCCAGCTGCGCCCAACAAAGCGCTTCAGATTCGAATAGGTGTTGCGCGGGTTCAACACCAGTTGTCGGCGGGCAGCCTGGCCGACCAGGAGCTCTGATTCCTTGGTGTAACCCACCACCGATGGCGTGGTGCGCGTGCCTTCAGCATTGGCAATCACCTGCGGACGGCCAGCCTCCAAGACAGCCACGACGGAATTGGTTGTTCCCAGGTCGATTCCGACGATCCGCCCCATGGTCATCATTAGGGAACGCCCACGCTACCGGCCCAAACCCAAAGCCCCAAGGCCAGATCAGGGTCGGATTTCCCCTGCCGTTAACAACTCCTTAGTGAAGTCCAACACCCTCTGCACGTAGTTTTTGAAGGTCAGAGCTGCGTCCGCATGCCCACAGACATCAGAGAGATGTACCGACTGAGGCATCGACCACCCTCGGAGAAGCTTGTCGATACAGGCTTCAACCAGGCTGCAGTGCTGATGGCCTCGACGGTGGCAATTGTCCTGTTCGCCATCCTGATCATCGTGTTCTCCGGTTCGCTGGAGTCCATGCAGCTCTACGGATGGCGATTCCTGGTCACGTCCAGCTGGAACCCGGTGGATGACGAATACGGGGCGTTCACAGCGATCTACGGAACGATCGTCACATCCTTGTTGTCCCTGGCCATTGCTGTTCCGTTAGGGGTGGGAACGGCAATTTTCATCACCGAAAGTTTTATCCCCAAAAGGCTGCGCATGCTGATTGGCCTGATGGTGGAGCTGTTGGCCGCGATTCCGTCAGTCGTGCTGGGGCTTTGGGCCATTTTCGTGCTCGAACCCTTCTTACGCCCATTCCTCACCTGGCTGCATGAGGCGTTCGGGTTCATCCCCCTGTTCAGCACCATTCCTCTGGGACCGGGCATGGCGCCCGCCATTCTTGTGTTGGTCGTGATGATCCTTCCGATCATCACAGCGATTTCACGGGATTCTCTCAATCAAGTTCCGACCCGTCTTCGCCAAGCTGCTTATGGCGTTGGCAGCACCCGTTGGACGGCGATTCTTCAAGTCATTTTGCCAGCGGCCATTTCCGGCATCGTCGGCGGCGTGATGTTGGCCCTCGGACGCGCCATGGGGGAAACGATGGCCGTGACGATGATTATCGGCAACTCCAATAACTTCAGTTGGTCTTTGCTAGCCCCCGGAAACACCATTGCAGCCATGCTTGCCAATCAGTTTGGCGAAGCTGATGGCAGCCAAGTTTCGTCGTTGATGTATGCGGCATTCGTGTTGATCGTGCTGACGTTACTGGTGAACATCCTGGCCCAACTGATTGTTAAACGTCTGAGCCTCAAATACTGATGAATCCAACAATCCGCGAGGGGTTCAGACCTGTACCCGATCTAACCCTCAAAAAAAGCCATCCTCGCAACATCACGGGTTCTTTACTGACAACCCTGGCAGGGCTGTTCGCTCTCATCGCCGTTCTGCCTCTGGTCCTCGTTCTCGGTTATGTGCTCTACAAGGGAGCAAGCAAACTGAGTTTTGATCTTTTCTTTCTCGAGCAGCCAGCCCCGGGGCTCGACTATGGCGGTATCGGTAACGCCATTCAGGGGTCGTTAATCGTCACATTAATTGCGAGTCTTGTTGCTATACCGATCGGCATCGGTGGAGGTGTGTTTCTCGCTGAATATTCCCGAGGGGGTTGGTTTGCTCAATTCATCCGTTTTGGCACCAACGTGCTCTCGGGGGTGCCTTCCATCATTGCCGGTGTATTCATTTACAGCTCCATCGTTTCTACCCGAGTGCTGTTTGGCAACGCCTACAGCGCAGTGGCAGGGGGCATTGCTCTTGCTGTCTTGATGCTGCCAACAGTGATCAAAACCACTGATGAAGGCCTCAAGCTGGTCTCCGATGACTTGCGCCGAGGGGCTTTGGGCGTAGGAGCATCCCGGTTCGTCACGATTGTGAGAATCACCTTGCCTTCGGCATCGCGATCCATCGCAACGGGCATTGTGCTCGCTATTGCTCGCGCTGCTGGCGAAACCGCGCCATTGATCTTCACGGCCCTCTACTCACCCTGGTGGGCGGACGGGATCTTCAAGCCAATCGGCACCTTGTCGGTGTTGATCTACAAATTCGCCACCATGCCTTACGAGGTGCAGAACGAACTGGCCTGGGCCGCCTCGTTTGTGCTTGTGGTGTTCATCCTCCTTCTCAATCTGATGGCACGCTGGATCAACCAATTGACATCCCGCTAGAGCCGC
>CAXQPR010000084.1:0-2915 GCA_964225855.1 Salipiger bermudensis
GGCATCGCCAGCGAGACCCGGTTCTGCACATTGACCTGGTCGATATCAATATCTGTGGTCTCGTCGAAATAGACCTGGATGATGCTCTGACCCTCCATGTTGCTGGTGGAGGAGATGTAGGAGGCACCAGGAACGCCGTTGATTTGTTGTTCCAGCGGATTGGTCACTGCTTGTTCCGTGACCAGCGAATTGGCGCCGCTGTAGCTCGCCGTGACCTGAATGAGTGGTGGGGCAATGTTGGGCAGGTTGGCGATCGGCAGGTTGGGGATGGCGATCACCCCCATCAGCACGATCAGGATGCTGCAGACGGTGGTGAGAACCGGTCGCTTGATGAAGTTGTCGGAAAAGGCCATGGCGTGATCAGCGGGAGACCTTCACAGGCATGCCGTTGCTGAGCAAGGCGGTGTTGCTCACCACCACCGTCTCGCCATTGCTCAGCCCGGAACGCAGCGGATAGTGATTGTTTTGCAGCGGCCCCAGTTGCACGGGGGTTTGGACCACCAGTGGTGTGTTGCCGGGCAGGCTCTCCAGCTTCTTCTTTGTGGCGTCCGGAATGGAGGTGGATGCCTTGATCTTGGGCAGGGCTTTGCTCAAGGGCACCAGCTTGTAGACGAAGGGTTGCTGGGCCTGCATGAACACGGCTTGCACGGGCACGGCCAGGGCTTGCTTGTTGCCGGTGATGATCTGGCTTTTCACAAACTGCCCGGTTTTCAGCTGGCCGGTGAGGTTGGGGAAGGTGGCTTTCACCATCAAGGTGTTGGGGCCCTGATCGGTGCCAGGGATGCCGAAATAGGGAGAAATGAAACTGACGCTGCCCTCGCCGGTCACCGGCGGGTTGGTCTGGGAGGCGACGGTGACCCGTTGACCGAGCTTGACCTGCCCCGCCTGGGTGGCAGGGATCTGCATCAAGGTCCAGAGGGTGGAGTTATCGACGATGCCGGTGATGGCCTGGCCTGTTGTCACGTAGTCGCCGAGCTTGACGGTGTCGAGATCGCCGACGACGCCGTCGATGGGTGAGCGCACGTATTTGTATCCGAGCGTGGCTGCATCGGCGAGGGCTTGATCGCGCGACGCGATGGCCTGGGTGGCGTATTGATCCCTCTGCTTGGCTGAGGCTGCACCGTTCCGATAGAGAAACTCGTAGCGCTCGGCATTGATCCGATCGGTGTGGGCCTGGGCGCGGGAGGCATTCAGCGCTGCGCTCTGTTGCACGTTGTCGAGCACCAAGATCGGTTGCCCGGCTTTGACCCGTTCGCCTTCCGTCGCCAAAATCTTCACGACACGGCCTTCCGCTTCAGGTCGCAGCGCCACATTGGTGGTCGACTCGAGCACGCTGATCGCGTCCACACTGGGGCTGAAGCTGGCTTCGCGGATTGGCGCCGTCTTCACCGACGGCATCGTGTGGCTGTGTTGTGCGTGATGGCTACAACTTGCCAGCAGGTAGAGAGCTGGTAGGAGCATCGGCACCGTGAGTCGCCGCACCGTTTTCACCGCTTTTCGCGCACCGTAGAGCTGATTTAAATAGCGGTCAGAACATGCGGTGGTTCACTTCATCGCTGCTGCAGGCGATGGTTGTTGTGCCGTTGTTTGGTTGTTGTGGCGTTGCCTTAGACGATCTGTTCGATGCCATCGGCGATGGCTTGGTAGCAGTTGTTCAGCTGATCGTCGCTGATGCAGAGCGGTGGCAGCAGATACACCACGTTCCCCAACGGCCGGATGTAGACACCGCGCTCCAGACAGAGTTTCTGCAGTTGACGCCCCACGGGATTGAGATAACTGGTGCTCCCGCAATTGAGCTCGAAGGCGGCCATGGTGCCGAGGCAGCGCACATCCTTCACCTGCGGCGTGCTGGCCAGGGTTTGGAGGTGTGCGGTGTGCCGTGCTTCGAATTGTTCGAAGCGCTGGGGCGTCTGCTCCAGCAGCGCAAGGCTGGCCAGGGCGGCGGCGCAGCCCAGCGGATTGGCTGTGAAGCTGTGGCCATGGAAGAAGGTCTTTAAGGGCTCTTCACTGATGAACCCCTGATACAGCGCTTCGCTGGCCAGGGTGCCGCCCATGGGCAGGAAGCCACCGGTGAGTCCCTTGGACAGGGCAATCAGATCGGGTTGGATGCCCGCCCTTTGGCAGGCGAACAGGGCGCCGGTCCGGCCGAACCCGGTCATTACCTCATCGGCAATCAGCAGACCGCCATAGGCACGCACCAATGCTTCCACTGCCCTTAGGAACTCCGGACGCACCAAGCGCATGCCCGAGGCCCCCTGGATTAGGGGTTCAAGGATCACCGCTGCCGTGGGCACCGCCAGGGCTGCTTCGAGCGCTTTGAGGGCTTCGGCTTCCCGTGTCTCGACGTCGTCATCGCCCCAGTGGGTGTGGGGCCAGGGCACCCGGGCTACATCAAACAGCAGGGGGTCATAGGGCTCGGTGAAGATCGAGCGGTCCCCGAGGGCCATCGCTCCGAAGGTGTCGCCGTGATAGGCCCCCTCGAAGGCGATTAGCTGGCGCCGTTCGCTGTTCTGATTGCGCCAGAACTGCCAGGCGATCTTCAGCGCCACCTCAACGGCGGTGGAGCCGTTGTCGGAGAAGAACAAACGCTCCAGGCCTGAGCGGGCCGCGAGCCGGGTGGCGAGTTGTTCGGCAGGGCTGTGGCTGAAGTTGGCGAAGATCACCTGCTCCATCACCTGCGCTTGCTCGGCGATGGCCGCGGCGATGGAGGGTTCGCTGTGGCCGTGCAGGGTGACCCACCAGCTGCTGATGGCATCGATCAGGCTGCGGCCGTCGTCGAGTTGCAGCACCGCGCCTTTGGCGCTGCTGACCCGCAGCGGCTCGGGATGCAGGGCCACCTGGGTGGTGGGGTGCCAGAGGTGCGGGTGCCAGGGCATCCAGGCCGCTTGCGTCGCTGTGTTCAGGTTTGCAGAGCG
>CAXQPR010000085.1:0-6203 GCA_964225855.1 Salipiger bermudensis
CAGTGGAGCAAGCTTTGCTGCACTTTCAGCAGCACCCCCCCCAAGGGGAATGCACGGTTGTGCTGGGGGGAGCAGCGCCTGCAGATGCGGAAGAACCCGACGATGATGACCTGCTCAGGCAGCTGCAGGCGTTGCAGGATGAAGGTGCAAGCGCCAGCGACGCTGCACGGCAACTGGCCCAGACCACAGGGCTGTCCAGGCGCAAGCTCTATGCCCTCTTGCACCAGGGCACGTCAAACTGAGCCCGTCGACGGTTGTGCTGTGTTGATTCGCCTTCGTCTTCTGTTGATCAGCTTTGGCGGTGGCCTGCTGCTGCTGCTGCTGCTATGCCTTGGCGCGCAGAACCTTCAGGATCGCCACGCGCTCCAGCTCGGAGGCCAACGATCCGTGCCGCTTCCCACCGGTTTTCTGGTGGGCATTGCGCTGGTCATTGGCGTGATTAGTGGCGGAACCGCCACCGCCGTGCTGCTTCCCGATCAGCGCGATCGCTTCGATTAAGAGCGGTCAGATCTGGCGCTCAGGCATCCAGGGCAATCAGCGTTCCATCCAGCACCAGCCGTGTGATGCCGCGGGCCAGCAGATAACTGCTGGTGCGCTGAAAAACAGCCGTATCAGGAACCTTGATCACCCGTTGACTGCGACCGCACTGACGCTTGGCAGCCCGAGGGTTTGCAAACAAGCACAACCCCTGGCGTTCCTGTTCGGTGTCGTCGAGGAGGCCCAACTCTGGGAATTCCTTAAGGGGGCGAGCATCCAGCTCGACCACCTTGTCAACCAGCATGTAAGCGCTGTCGGGCAGCAGATCGACACTGAACGGCTGGGCTTGATTCAGGGGGCGATCACTGAGATCTCCCACACCAAGGAGGGGAACAAGCTCGGTGAAGGTTTCAGCGCTGCCGTTGTCATCGTCGTCAGCGAGCTCCTCGTCGGGATCCTCGCCGAAGTCATCCGCGTCATCGAGAGCCAGGCTGCTGTCGTCGTCATGAGGGGAGTCAGCCTCAGGGTCTTCAGCCTGAGTAACGGCTGCCGAGGGAGGGGTGACAGACCCTTTTTGCCGGCTGGCCTTCAGTGCGGCGTAGGCATCAGCGGGCAACAGTGCTTTCACCGTGCGGCTCACGGTGTTGGGACTGCAGCCAAAGGCCTCAGCCAAAGCAGCTGTTGACTCGCCGGCCTTGTAGCGACCGACCAGATCCTGCTTCTCGCTGTCGCTAAGACGACGCGGGGCCATGGATGCCGATCAAGAGCCCATCACATTAGGAGGCACAAGGCATCCAGATCCAGCCTTCCCTGAACCAGCCTGCCAAAATGCTGACGCTTGCTCCCTTAGCTCAGCTGGATAGAGCAACTGCCTTCTAAGCAGTCGGTCGATGGTTCGAATCCATCAGGGGGCGTTTCAACAAAGCCAATCCGACGAAGAAGTCTCGGAATCGATCCCATGGGTTGGCGAGCCCCCCGATTTGGCGAAGGGCATCGTTCCAGACAGACGATCAGCTGTAGGCCTTGGCGATCAGGGGGCCTGCTTGCTCATCTGATAGCACTGGTGTGACCTCCCAATCGAGGCACTCTGCCCACTCCGCTGCGTGCTCATAACAAGCATCGGCATTGTCAGCCTCAACAAGGATCCAGCCTTCGACCGAGCCAGGTCCATGCCAACGCTTCCATGACGTGCACTCTGGGAAGGGAGCACCGGTCGCCAGGAACTTCTTGGCAGCAATCTCGTGGTAACCGGTCTTGAAAGACCAATGCATCAAAAAGGTCATTGGAAGTGTTGAAGCCAACGAACACTCCCACAGGTCCGTGATCTTGTCTGTGAGCGCAAACACGGGCCATCGCACCGATGCGCACAAGCTGCGGGGTTGAACGCAGGGAGAGCGGATCAACAAAGTCCGAAAATGTTGCCTTCGCCACTTCAAACGGCAGGCCACCAAGGCCATGACACAAAGGCGTCTTAAGCAACTCCGATGTCGCACCCAGAGCTGATTGTGCAGACACCCCGAGGCTCATCCATTCAGAAAACTGAAGATGGCCAATTCCTGGTGTGCGATGCAGAAAACCAGTGTCAGTTCACGCGCAGCCTCTACTTGGCAGAGGAGGAACTCGGGGGGATAGAACGTGGCTATGCCTTCCCCTACGCAACGAACTTTCGCAAACACCTGAGCTGAGCCGTAAGGGTTTTCCTCCCAGTCGAAATCAGCAGTCATCTTGCATCCAGCGACAAGCGCGGTTACATGGAAGCCATGCAGCCCCATGGCGGAATGCCAGAGCTTCTCAAGCGTCAGATTGACCGCCTGGAAACCGCCATTGACCTCTCAACGGACTGGCTTGAAATTCAATACCTGATGGTTGAGCTCGATCAGCTCAAAGCCTTGTATGAAGACGCGGAATCAGACGCTGCTTGAGCGGTTGTTGACGTAAGCCTCAGGTCAACATCCGTAGAGATCAGCATCAGATCAGACCAGGTTCTGGAGTGTCTTTAAGCCATCCCTGTCAGCCTGAGCGTTGAGCTGATGTGCCATGGCATGAACAACGAGCAGCAGGCAGAACTCGAGCGTCTAGAGCGTGTGCTTGCGGTGGCCCGGCGGAACGGAAACGAGCTCTTCGTCCAGAACATCGAACGGGAGATCGCAGCCGTTCAAAGGGGTGAAAGCTCGCCCCTCATTGAGGAGTACCTCACAGAGGAAGAACGGGAAGCAAGGGGGGTCGATAACCAGACCGAGGTCTGATGAGATCGCTTGCCGCATGCACAGTTTTCCAATCTTCGGCATCACCCAGAACTGAAGGCCCACTCAAGACAGCAACCCGCTTCGAGCCTGCTGGCCTGGAAGGCCAATCAATGACTGACCGCACTCTGGATATGTCAACAGCATTGCGCGAAGCCCAGCTGCAGCACCTCGAGGCCTCTCTCGCCGCCAAGGCGGTACAGAAACCAGAAAGGAGGAACGCAACGACCATCGCCGCCGGATCCCCACGAGGCCAAGAGCCAGCGTCAGGCGACTGAAAGGCACACCACCCCAACCGTTGATCATTCAGGCCCTCAAGGCAATGCGCCTTAATGCCGATGACTTTGTGCCTTTAAGGCACAAAACTGAGTGCATCGAGATCGGAGGAGCCGATGACGGACGACACTCCACCCCAGCAGATCCAAGAAGCAGACTGACTTTCTGGCCCCTGCTCCAACAGTCTCAACCATGCCTGGGTTGGTCCTTTGGTGGGCACGCAATGGTCCGCCACACCAATCGACGCTCCACTTGCACCGTCTCAGGTGCCCCCGGAGAAAACGACCCAACACCTCGAGCCCATGGCCCCAGGGCGCCTCGAGCCAGACGCTTCGACCCTGTCTCTCTTGATTTGAAGTGATGGGTTGAACGATGCACAAACGAGCGAGTTAGGCCGTCTTTCCACCGGGAAGGGCGGCCTTCCTCTTTGGTGGCTCGCCGATGCAACGAAGTGAACCCAATCTGATCTAGGGCTCACGTTTAAAAGCGAAAGAAAGGGACGTTGAATAATTTGGAGGTATCACCATCAACGAAGGGTTCTGCAGAGGAGCATTCAAGCGTCTGTATCCTCAACATCTGCCCCAGATCCAACACCCTCAGCCACAGGATCCTGTCCAGGACGCCAACCACTTTCCCAGACCTCCCGCGTCTTAATGTTCAGCTGATCGCGTGAGATTCCCCACAGCGTGAGGCATTTCTGCAGATCGCCCCGGATATCGTCTGCCCCAGGAAACTCCGCATATCGAGAAAACAATGCGGCAATCGTGGTCAGCTGCTGAGGGCCTGGCTCGCCCTCATGGCCCAACACAGCATCAATCTGGTCGCGATCAATGGCGTAGAGCGGGTGAGTCTGCTGGGTGTTGTCGGTCATGACGAGATCATGCCTGAACAGGGCCGCCAGAGCAGCAGATCAGTCGAGCTCCCAGCATTCAGATCCACGACTGGTGAGCAGGCATACAACATGCTTTTCCTCGCTGATCAAACGATACGTATGCCCATCGGCATCACTGCGGGCACGCGCATGCCAGAACGCATTGTCTTTGGAGGCATGCTCGGCACGAATGGACCAACCCTCAACTGTGAGCTCTTGAACCGCAAACATAACGTTCGTGCGAACTGAGCAAAGGCTCGAGGGTCGCAGGGATGCTGAGCGAGATCAACAGAAACTTGTTGGGATCGCTTGATCAGCTGTTGCAATCAACGCAACGCTGAAATTTTGTCGACGCTTGAGCCAATTTCCTCGATGGAAAGACGTTCTTTCGCGGCATCGTTGTGAAGACGAAAAAGGAAACCATTCACCCATGCCGTCTCTTTGTTGTTGACCTCATGGCCACGGTCAACGAAACCTGGCTGCTGTTGAAAAAGGTGCAGAAGAATGGTCAGTACATCCTGCGGAGAGAGGTTTTCAGGGTCAATCGATGGAAGCTGATCCCTTACATCCAGATAAGACAGTGATCCGGTGGTCGCAACGTCAAAAGCCACTGTCGCCAGGCACTCGATACCCAACTATCCAAACAAAAAGCCCCACCGAAGCGGGGCTTTTTCCCTGGAATGAAACAGGGATCAAAGCCAATTGGCACGCATCGCCTCGTAAGAGACCCCTCTGTATTTCAATTGTGTGGGGGCAACTTTCTTTGTCGCCAGTTTGACGGGAGAGAGATGCGCAGAGGTGTAGTCGCTGGATTCAGATCCGCGAGCCAAGACCTTTTGTGAGTTGTTGCGGAGCTGCACGCGCAGCTCGCGCTCCTTCAAGAGCTGAAGAGCATTCATGGTGTTCCTCGTAGAAAGCTCAGGCCCCGTTCCATGCCCTGAGTCGAACTGCGCCTCGCCATGCAGCAAGGTGAACGTTCGTAGCGATTGCTACAAAAGTAGTATAGGGCATGCGTGCACTGATGTGCTGCTCATGCTGTTACAGCTCTGAGCAATCAAATCAAGTGCAAATGCAACAGATGCTCCAACGCAAGCGAATTGTGATCGTCTTCGTTGGTCGTTCTTAATTCAAGGTTGAAAAACAGCGCTGATTGTTCCCGAACAAAAGGCCCTGCATGCCACGTTCCCGGATGAAGCTTGATGGCTTCACCGGGTTGAAACTTGATCAGAGCGATGGACGACGCGGGGGGCGGGCAGCCGGACTCCGTCGAGGGAGCCATGGCAAGCCACCAGGGCTTTGCATCTGCAGATCCCAAACACTGACTCACGCGATGATGCCGCGTCATCGCCTTGAGAACGGAAGGCCGGCGGCGGATCCGCATTACATAAAAACGTGGTCGACCATCTGCATCGAAGTACAGATCGGCATCGGCTGGGCCGAACACTGCAGGATCGTTCTGCGGACGCAACAACGTGCCACAGCGCTCCAACCAGGGCGAATCTGATGAAATCGGCGTCAGGCTCTGGTTTCCCTGTTCATTCATCCGGTCACGATATGAAAACCAGGCCCGACACCCGCCCCAAAAATGGTGCCTTGGGCCACTGACGCCCGGGTCAGAACTCCCTATCACCCGAAAAAGGTGAACCGATCATGCTGACCACCTCGACACGCTTGAAACTGCAAAACATATGCAGCCGCTTGGCCCAGGGAGAATTCGTGTCACTCCAGGAACGTGTCTACCTTCAAAAATTCGCCGAACGCGATCGCAGTGTGAGCACATGGGTGAGCAGAGCGCAGCGGTTTCAACGGGAAGGCACACAACAAGGCCTCGATGGCCTGATGGCCGATCTCGACCTAGGACGGCGTCATCCCGATGACCCTGAGCATCCAGAAGATGATCTCGGCGACTGGTTCAGCAATGCCTCGCCTTGGCTGCGTCGCGACTGACGCGCCTTAGCTGGGATCGTCGAGGGGGCCGAAATGGCTGACAGCAACCGCCTGCAACGTCTTCAACGATTCCAGAACAGCCAGACGTTGCTGAGCCTGAGCAAGCATCGGCTTGCCATGGGGGACGCATGATTCGATCAGAGATGCCGCCTCAGAGGCTTCAGCCTTCACCCAGCCCGTGCATCGCTCAAGGCGGGTGGTGAGATCACCATCACGCAATGCGCCCGAGTAGTTCGGCCCCGCGAAAACCTCGAGAAGTGTCGCCAGCGCATCCCTGGCCTGCTCCCGGTTCACCGTCATAGGGCTTGTGGAATACGGGACCACACTGGCAGCCCAGGCACAAAAAAGCCGCCTCATATGGGCGGCCGGGTGATGGGGATATCCACAGC
>CAXQPR010000086.1:0-24786 GCA_964225855.1 Salipiger bermudensis
CTGTGAAGCTGAGCGTGACCTACGAACTCCCCAGGGTCTTGGCACCCCTGATGGAACCAAGCATCCTGGGGGGGATCGTCACGAAAGAGCTGCAGTCAAACCTTGACCGATTCAGGGATCTGGTGGAGAGCGATTACGCCGTTTCGGCCTAAATGGCTTGTAGGCCTGTTGCTGCCGCTCATGGTCGTGGGCTGCAGTAGCCAACAGGCCAACGAACCCTCGTCGTCACCGTCGCAGCCAACGTCGCAGTCCCAGGCGTCGACACCGGCGGCAGGGTCTTCTGGTGCCCAGTCCGACCCAGAACCCCCCGAGGTGATGCCCGCGACACCACCAGCCGCTCTCACTCCCCTGCCCACCACCGCCCAGGTGCGGGAGTCGGTCAGCCGCGGACGCGTTGACCCCTTCGCTCCCCTGACAGGAGTCTCTGGGGGGTCTTCAGCATCCGTTGGTGGGGGTGACAGCACCAACGACGGGGCGTCGACTGGCCTGAGTCTTCAGGGGGTGCTGGCGGTGGGTGGCCAGGTGCAGGCTTTGGTGCGCACCGCCTCGGGTTCCGGAGCCGTCTGCCTGGGACAGGCTGGTCGTTGCAAGGGCGTCAAGAACCCCTTGCTGCCCAAGGAGTGGTCTGTGCTGTCGATTGACCTTCAGCGCGGTTGTCTCACCTATGCCGTGGATGGCAAGGCTCAGGCGCCGGTGTGTCTGGAGGAGCCCAAGGCCTGAACACAGGCCTGCACCAGCCCTGCAATGTCGTGGGGCTGGGCTTCCGCATCGACCCGGCCCATCACCTCCTGGCAACGTTGGCTGGTCTGTGGCCCGATCGAGATGATCTGGGTGGATGCCAGCAACGGGCGCCAGTCGGGCCCAAAGCGGGCGTCCAACAACTGGGCGGTGTGGGTCACGGTTTTGCCGCTGCTGAAGCTGATGGCGGCCACCTCGCCAGATTCCAGTGCAGAGGCTGCAGCTTCAGGGATGTGGTCCGGACAGCGGGATTCGTAGGCGGCCACCTCGACGACCCGGGCACCTGCTTCCCCGAATGCTTCTGCCAATACGGTGCGTCCGCCGCTTTGCACCCGGGGGATCAGCAGCCGTAGCCCCCAGCCTGAGACGGGGAAATGCTCAATCAGGCTGTCGGCCACAAAATCCGGCGGAACAAAATCAGCGGGTGCCCCGAGCTGCTCCAGCAGGGCCGCTGTCTTGCGGCCCACAGCAGCGATGCGCAGGCTGCCAGGGCGTCTGGCCAAATTTTTCCCGAGACGTTGCAGCCGCTCTTCCACAGCCCGCACACCATTGGCGCTGGAGAACAGCAGCCAATGGAATTCATCCAGTTCTTCGAGGGCATCGTCCAGGGGGCCCCACTCATCCGGCGGGCCGATCACCAGAGCTGGCAAATCGATCACCCGCGCGCCCAGCTGTTCCAGCTGCCTGCGCCCTTCCCCCTGTTGCTCCTGGGCCCGCGTTACCAGCACCGTGCGGCCTTCGAGGGGGAGCATCAGGCACCCACCTCATCCAGCTTCACCATGCCCTGCACCTGCTTGTAGAGGGCTTGCGCTGCCTCGGGTCTCCCCTGGTCTTCCAGCAGGGCGATGGCAACGCGGAAGCCCTTGCGGGCGCCATCGATATCACCACCGAGGAGCAGGGCTACGGCCATGTTCTGGTGGGTTTCCGGGTGGTCGGGGTGTCGCTCGAGGGCTGCGGCATAGGCCTGGATCGCGGCGGCGATGTCACCCTTGCGCCGCTGCATCAGGCCGAGGTTGTACCAACCGAGGGCGACTTCCGGCGCTTCTTCGGTGGCGATGGTGGTCAGGCGGATGGCCTCATCGAGTTGATCGGCCTCCATCAGCAGGGTCGCCAGGTTCAGACGGGCCCCAAGGCTGAGGCGCGCTTCCACGGGTAGATCCAGGGCTTGGCGATAGGTGGCGATCGCCTGGGCCGGATCCTGCTCCCGCTGGGCGATGGCCAGGTGGAGCAGCAGTTCGTAGCGTTCTGCGGCACGCGCGTCAGCGTCCTCGAGGGCGGCAAGACCTTGTTGCAGCAGGGTGATGCCTCGCTCCCGCTGGCCTGAGGCGACCTCCAGGGCACCGAGTTTGGCGCAGGCATAGGGATCGCTCGGGTGTGCCTGAAGCCATTGCTCCATGGCGTCCCGCAGCCGCGACGCTTTGTCGCTGCCCGCCAGAAGTTCGGGCCTGTAGCCGTCATGGAGCAGGGCTGGAATGCCGCAGTTCATGATCCGCCAGTGGGGCTCATCCCGGAGCACCGCTTCGACGCTGTCGTCGATCATGGAGTGATAAGGCCGGCTCCACTGCAGGCGTGGATGGCGCCGGAACAGTCGGCTGACACTCGAGTAAGGCGCCATCGCTGCGCCCCGCTCAAAGCGCAGCAGATTGATCACCAGCACATCGGGCTGGGCCATCAGTTCCTTGAGGGCAGGAATCGCTTCAGGCACGAGCTGTTCATCGGCATCGAGCACCAGCACCCAGTCGCCATTCACCAGCTCCAGGGCTGCATTGCGGGCGGGTGCGAAATCACCGGGCCAGCTCTGCTGTTCGACCCGGGCGCCGGCTGCTTTGGCCCGCTGCACCGTGTCATCCCGGGAGCCGGTGTCGACCACCACCATCTCGTCCACCAGCTCACGCACCGAGGCCAGGCAGGCTTCGATGCGCTCGGCCTCATCGCGAACGATCATGTTGAGGCTGAGCATGGACACAGAACGGCTGGCGCCGAGGTTACGGCCCCTGACCGGAGCGTGCTGCCTGGCCGGGTCAGTCGGTGAAGCCTTCCCCAGGGCCGTCGGGTTCGGCTGCGTCAGCGCCCAGGTTGTTGATCAGGCCGCCGAGCACCAGCTCCTGGGCCTCGGGCATCTGGCCTGGGCAGTAGGCCGCTGGAATCGATGGGTCCAGCCTTGAGTGCAGGCTCTCCCAGGCGTAGGGGCTGCCATAAACCACCAGCCCTGCCAGCCGCTCGGCTGCCTGCAATTGATCCAGGACTGCTCCCCAGGGTTCCTGCTGTTCGCGGCCGGCTCGGAACGGATTGCCGCGCAGGAACAGCTGCAGCAACACCGGCCCGGCTCCCAGTCGTTCCAATGCCAGAGGCGCTGCGGGATCCTTCTCATCCCAGATCGACACTGCGCCCGGGTGGGTGATCAGTGGTCGAAAGCCGGCCTGCTCCGGCCGTTGCAGGGCTGGTGCCATGGCAGGGAGCTGGGGGCAGGCCAGCACGCCGTCCACGCGGATCAGATTGATGCCTTGTGTAGAGCCCAGAGGTTGCACCGGGGGACCCTGATGCTCCCAGGTGAGTTGGAGCAGGGTCTCGCTGAGGGCCCGTTCGTCTTGGCGTTCCAGTTCCAGTCCCACTGGCTCTGGTTCGGTTGCGCCTGCGACCTTGGCCAGGGCCCGTTGCCGTCGCTCCAAGCTGGCGTCCAACCGTTCCCAGGGAATCCTCCCGCTGCAAAGACCGTCGCAAATGGCTGTGATGGCTGCGTCCGCGTCTTCCGGCATCAGGATCAGATCTGCCCCTGCTTCAAAGGCCAGCAAGGCGGCATCGCCCGCACTGTGGTGGGCCCGGATCGCTTCCATCACCAGGGCATCGGTCACCACCAGGCCTTGGAACCCGAGTTGATCGCGCAGGAGATCGTTGAGCACTGCCTTCGACAGCGTTGCCGGACGGTCGGGATCAAGGGCTGGAATCTGCAGGTGGGCTGTCATCACGCTGTCGATCCCCGCTGCAATCGACGCACGAAAGGGAGCCAGTTCCAGTTGATCCAGCCGTTCCCGCTCGTGGGGGATCACCGGCAGCTGCAGATGGGAATCCTCAGCGGTATCGCCGTGTCCAGGAAAGTGTTTGGCGCAGGCCAGCACGTTCTCCTGCTCCAGTCCCTTCTGGAAGGCCAGGGTGAGTCGCGTCACCGTGCCCGGGTCATCTCCCCAGGCCCGCACGTTGATCACTGGATTGGCCGGGTTGTTGTTGACATCCACGATTGGTGCCAAGACCCAGTTGAGGCCGCATTGGCGTGCTTGGCGTCCGGTGCAGCGGCCGTACTGCTCCGCCAGGGCTTCGGCCCGTTGGGGGTCGCTGGCGTGCAGGCGCGCGAGGGCCATGGGCGGCACTAGCCAGGTGGCGCCTTCGAAGCGTTGACCGACCCCTTCCTCCACGTCAGCGCAGAGCAGTAGAGGGCCGTCAGCCCAGTTCTGCAGCTGCAGGCAGCGTTGCCGCAGTTCCACGCTGCTGCCACCCAACAAGATGACCCCACCCACACCGCTTTCGAGCAGTCGCTTGAGTTCGGCATTGGTCAGCTCCCATCGGGGATAGCGCCGTTGCCTGTCCCCGGCATGGCCACTGGCTCGCACCACCAGCAGGCTGGCCACCTGCCGGCGCAGAGCCTGCGCGTCAAGCGTCCTCGACATCGCTGCCAGGGGGAATCTCGCCCCGTTCCCCCCGCTCTTCCTCGAGGCGGTTCAGCAGGTTGAGCACAGTCGTGCCCTTCTCAATCCCGCGATCCAGTTGAAACACCACTTCGGGGGCGCGACGCATCTGGAGTCGTCGTCCCAGCTCCCCTCGCAGGTAGCCACTTGCGGCTTGAAGACCCTCCAGGACCTGCTGCCGCTGCGCCTCTTCGCTGTAGATGCTGACGAAGATCTTGCAGTGCTGGAGATCTCCACTCACTTCCACGTCGGTGATGCTCACCATCCCCTGATGCACCCGCTCATCACGGATGCCGTTGATCAAGAGCTCACTGGTTTCGCGCCTGATCAGGGCCGCGACCCGCTCCACACGCCGTCCCGGTGCCATGGCGACTCAAGCCAGAGGTGATGGATTCACCATGGCACGCAGCACCAGGCCCATGCTGATCATTCCGCTGATCAGAGCGCCGGTGAGGGCCACCGCGGTGACGGGGTTGCTGCGTCGCCGCGCCAGGGGCTCGGCAACCGAATTCATTACCCCAAGCGTGAAGGCAATCAAATAGCGCGGATAGCGCGTCACGTTGACGAAAAACTCGCGCATGCAGCTGGCGAACGTTGGAATCTGATGGCTACTCTGCCGGTCGCAAGGCAGGTCTGGCCATGTTGGAGCTCCATCAGTTCCGTCACTCCGCCTTTTGCTTGAAGGTGCGAATGATCCTTCAGGCCAAATCCCTGAGTTATCGGGTGGTGGAAGTCGTTCCCGGTGTGGGGCAGATCGACGTGTTCCGGTTGTCTGGCCAGCGTCAGGTGCCCGTTCTGGTCGATGGTGACACGGTGGTGGCCGACTCCAGTGCCATCGCCCGTCACCTCGAGACCTTGGCCTCTGATCCGGCTCTTGTTCCCGCCGATCCCTGGCACCGGGCTCAGGCTCAACTGATTGAAGATTGGGCCGATACCACCTTGGCCGCCGCTGCTCGACTGGCCTTGGCCCAGGCGGCGGTGGGTGATAACTCCCTGCGGGAGGCCTTGCTGCCCGATGGGTTGCCGTCGCCCCTGCGTCAGACCGTGGCGGCGCTGCCGGGTGGGTGGTTACAGGGCCTGGGTGAGGTGGTCGACCAGGGGGGACGCGCTGAGATGCTCGCCAGCCTGATCGCGATCGCGGATGCCGTGGCGGTGAAGCCCTGGCTGGTGGGCGATGCCCTCAGCCTTGCCGATATTGCCGTGGCGGCTCAGTTGTCGTTGCTGCGTTTTCCTGCCTCCTCAGGAGAGCAGCTCGCCGGTCAGGGAGTGGCAGGTCTCAGTGATCACCCCCGCTTGCAGCCCCTGTTCCGCTGGCGCGATCAGCTCGAAGCTCAGTTGATGCAGTCGGATCCGGCTGCCGTTTGAGCGTCAGTCGGTAGTGACTCACGTGCAGTGGGGCTGCCGTGATCTCCTCGCCGGGGGCGCTGTAGCGCGCCTGCCACTGCTCAGCGCAGATGCTGTCATCGCAGCGTCTGTAGCGGCTGAGGGTCTCGATGCGGCTGATGCGGGGAGCTCCGGGGCCATGGAGGATTTGCAGCACCAGCTCATCGCTGACAAAAGTGGGCTGATCCAGGGGGCTTTGCCGCCTGCCGATCACGGTGGTTTCCAGTTGCCGGTCCTCTGAGAGGCGTGCCAGTTGGCGGTTCACCTGACCCGGTGCCTGTTCCACCGCCAGAAGCTGGTCCCCCAGCACCGCCCTTCCGATGGCGCGGGCATTGAAATTGCGATCGCCAACCACGGCTCCCTTGCTGGTGCCGGTGGTCCCGAAGCGGGCGGCATGGTCAAGCTTGCTGTTGTCCTCGAGGTCCGTGCTCTCCACGGTCCAGGTCCCTTCGAACCAGGTCGGATACACCAAGTCCTGCTGCGCCCGGGGCCGCGGCAGTGGGGCGGGAAGCTGCCAGTTGGGCCAGTCATCCAGGCGCTCGGTCAGCCAGCCATCAGCCGCCCAGGCGGCTGGGAGGGGGGCGAACAGCAACGCCTGCAGCCCCAGCAGGCCGATGATCATCGTCAGCAGTCGTCGCCCCATGTCTGATCCCCTGATCCGTGCCTGTGATCACTACGTGGTGCTTGAGCCCGGTCAGCCGGAGCAGCTGCTCAGTGCCGACGACACCCTGGCATGGCTCGAACGGCATCTGCGCTCCCTGGATGCATTGCCGGAAGACCTCAGTGGGCTCGGCTCATCGGCCGCCGCGGCGCAACGTCTGTTGGAAACGGCCTGTGACCTTGAGTTGCAGCCGGGGCTCAACCTGCAGTGGTTTGCGGTGCGCCTGGAGCCCCCGACTCAGGGGTGAGGATCGAGGGCAGGGCGTCCAACACCATGGTTGCCACTTGCTCGGGGGACTGATCGCCCACGCTGAGTTGCAGATCTGCTTCTTGGTAGAGGGGCGTGCGCGCCTTCAGCAGAGCCTCAAGTGCTTCGGCAGGACTCTCGGTCTGCAACAGAGGTCGCTGGGTGCTGTCGTTCTGCAGTCGGGCCAGAAGCCGCTCCCGTCCAGGGTTGAGCCAGATCACGATGCCCTGATGAAGCACTCCCCAGTTCTCCGGTTTGGTGACGACCCCTCCACCGGTGGCCACCACAAGGGAATGGCGCTGGCCGATGGCTTGCAGAACCTGGGCTTCGATGGCGCGGAAGCCGTCTTCGCCGTCTTCATCGAAGATCTGAGGGATGGGCCGACCCGCGACTTGCTCGATCACGGGATCGGCATCCACGAAGCCGTAGCCGAGCTGCTGGGCAAGGGGACGGCCACTGCTGCTCTTGCCGCTGCCCATCATTCCCACCAGATAGAGGTTGCGGCCCCCCAGGCGGGAGCGAAGGGGGTGGGGCCCGTTCTGGGGTTGGTCGGTCATGCCTGCTCGGTCGCGCCGCTGGACTCACTAGGATGCCCCCTTGACTGATCGCGCCATGACAGAAGCTCCCCATGGGCGTGGCCGCGGCTGTGTCATCACCCGACGAGCGTGTTTCAGTTCCAGCCATCGCTATTGGCTGCCCGAGCTCAGTGCCGATGACAACGCTGCCCGTTTCGGCCCCTGTGCCCTAGCCCCCGGCCACGGACATAACTACGAGTTGATCGTGTCGATGGCTGGCGCCCTCGATGCGGACGGCATGGTTCTCAATCTCTCGGATGTCAAACACGCCATCCGCTCGGAGGTGACAGGTCAGCTGGATTTCCGCTCCCTCAACGAAGCGTGGCCGGAATTTGACCTCTCAAAACCCCAGGGGTGCCTGCCCACCACCGAAGCTCTTGTGCGGGTGATCTGGCAGCGGCTTTCCCCTCACCTCCCTCTGGTCGCCCTGCGGCTGCATGAATCTCAAACCCTCTGGGCTGATTACCTCGGACACGGCATGGACGCTTACCTGACCATTCGCACCCACTTCGCTGCCGCTCACCGGCTGGCCCGCCCGGAGCTCTCCCAGGAGGAGAACGAGGCGATCTACGGCAAATGCGCCCGTCCCCATGGCCATGGCCACAACTATTTGGTGGACGTCACTGTGCGGGGGGCGATTGATGCCCGCACCGGCATGGTCTGCGACCTGGCGGCTTTACAGCGTTTGGTCGATGACCTCGTGGTTGAGCCCTTTGATCACACCTTCCTCAACAAGGACGTTCCCCATTTCGTGGATTGTGTGCCCACGGCTGAGAACATTGCCCTCCACATCGCCGACAAGCTGTCCTCCCCAATCCGTGCCATCGGAGCCCAGCTGCACAAGGTGCGCCTGCAGGAGAGCCCGAACAATGCGGCTGAGGTGTACGCCGAAGTGCCCCAGCTCGAGATGCAGCCCGCTGCTCTTGAGGCGGTGATGGCCTCCTGAACCCGTTGCCCCTGCAACCGACGGTTCGTCTGGTGCTGGCCGTCAGCCTGGATGGCCGACTTGCTTTCCCTGGTGGAGGCCCAGCGCAGTTGGGAGGGGCCGGTGACCGCCAGGTCTTGGAACAGGCTTTGGCCTGGGCTGATGGTTGCTTGATGGGTGCCGGCACGCTGCGGGCCCATCACTGCACCTGTCTGATTCATGACCCTGGGCTGCTGGAGGCCAGGGCTAGGGAGCACCGTCCTCCCCAGCCGACTGCGTTGGTGGTCAGTCGATCGGCAACCCCCACCTTCCCTGTGAAATGGCCCTTTTTTCAGCAGCCTGTGGAGCGTTGGCTGCTGCATGGGGCAGAGGCCGCGGCTCGTGCGGCAACGCCCGCCGGCTTCTCGCAAGGCTTGGCGATGGGAGCGACATGGCAGGAGACCCTGGCCCACCTCGCCGCTCAAGGGATGCAACGCCTGGTGCTGCTGGGCGGTGCCTCCCTGGTGGCGTCGTGTCTCCGTGATGATGCGGTGGATGAACTGCAGCTCACGCTCACGCCCCGGGTGGTGGGTGGAGCGCACAGCTGGGTTCCGTTTGATGCAGCAGGCTTACCCCCCGCTCTGGCGAGTTCCGATGCCTGGAGCCTCCAGGGAACCGAGTGGCTTCAAGACGATGAGCTGGTGGTTCGCTACCGGCGTCGCGTCTCCCCCTGAAGCTGACGGAGCAATCCATCGAGACTCTGCTGGCCATCGGCGGGTAAGCCCATCAGCGAGCTCACACAACGCCGGATCACGAGTGTGGAGTTGTCGCCCACCCGGCCGCGAATCAATTCGCTGAGCACTTGCAGTTCCTTGCCACTGCGGCCCGCTTCGCGGATCAGGCATTCGCTCATCGGTTTGGCCGCGGACCGGCAAGGCCCCTTCGCCAGGGTCTCGACCCCCTCCAGTCCGCCGGTAGCTTCGCTCACCAGAGTGGCGCACGTGTCAGTGAGCTCAGCCTCGAGCCGAGGTCGCAGCATCTGCAGCACCGGTTGCAGCAAGCCTGCTCGGGCTGTCTGCGGGCTGGCTCCCAGCCCCAGGGTGAGCATCGTGACCACCAGGGCGACTCGGGCGGATGTGGCGGAACCGTTCACAGCGGTGATCACCGCAAAACACCACTCTGCTCCCGCTCGGGCGCGTGCTGGTTAACGTCGCCCAACTGATCCCTCACTGCTGGCCATGACTGCGCTGTCTGCCCGCTGGCATCGTTCATTGCGGGAACTTCCCGAAGCCCAGTGGCAGGCCCTGGTGGGTGAGCAGGTGATTCCCTTCTACCGCTGGGATTGGTTGGTGGCCTTGGAGGAATCTGGCAGCATCGTGCCGGATCAGGGCTGGCAGCCCCTGCATCTTTCTCTCTGGCGTGGGCAACAGCTGGTGGCGGTGGCTCCCTTGTATCTGAAGGGCCACAGCTATGGCGAGTTTGTCTTCGATCAGGTCTTTGCCCGTCTCGCTGCCGACCTTGGAGAGCGCTACTACCCGAAGTTAGTTGGCATGAGCCCGGTCAGCCCGGTGCAGGGGTACCGCTTTCACATTGCCCAGGAGGAAAACGCTGCAGAGCTCACAGCGTTGATGCTGCAGGTGATTGATGCCTTTGCCGACCGCAATGGCATTCTCAGCTGCAATTTTCTCTATGTGGATCCGCAGTGGCAGCCCCTGGCCGAAGCCGCCGGCTGTGCCACCTGGGTCAACCAACAGAGTTTGTGGACGGCCGACGGACAGCAGAGCTTCGCGGATTATTTGGCTGGCTTCAATGCCAACCAGCGACGCAACATCAAACGCGAACGGCGTGCGGTGCAGCAGGCGGGAATCACCGTGACGGCGTTAACCGGAGAGGCGTTGGATGCGCAGGTGCTCCAGCGCATGCACGCCTTCTACGAACAGCATTGCGCCCGTTGGGGGATGTGGGGCAGCAAATACCTAGAAGCCGCATTTTTTGATCAGTTGGCCAGTCCGGCGCTTCGGGAGCAGGTGGTGCTGTTCAGCGCTCACCGCGGTGACCCCCGTGACCCGGTGGCGATGTCCCTTTGTGTGCACGACCGTCACCAGCTCTGGGGGCGTTACTGGGGAAGTGAGGAGGAAATCGACTGTCTCCATTTCGAGGTCTGCTACTACGCCCCGATTGAGTGGGCGTTGCAGAACGGTCTGCACAGCTTTGATCCCGGTGCAGGCGGAAGCCACAAGCGTCGTCGCGGGTTTGTGGCTCGGCCCCATGCCAGCCTCCACCGTTGGTATCACTCCGGAATGGATGGGCTGATCCGTCAGTGGTTACCGCAGGCCAATGGGCTGATGGCGGAGGAAATCGAGGCGATCAACGCGGAGCTGCCGTTCAAAGCAGAGCCGCCAGCCCTGGAATTTGTAGGGTGAACTGATGCCTGATCTCTCCCCGACCGTGTCCAGAACCGAGGCCTGCAAGGCCTTGGATGATCAACTGTCGAACCGGTTTATTGCCCTGGATCCCGCTGGGTATTTCCTGATCAAGCTCGATCGTGAAACGGCGGAGCTGGTGGTGGAGCACTACCGCAACGATGTCGACGAGCGGGGGCTGGCCACCGATCCCGAAACGGGTGAGGTGCTCAGTTGCCGGGGGGCTGGGCCGCGGACTGCAGCAGCGGTGTATCGCGCTCGCACCGCCAAAGAGATGGGCATCCAGCTCACCGAAGGGGATGGGCCCCATCCGCTGAGCTGCCTCGATCACGCCCTCTATCTGGGGCGCGAACTCCAGCGCGCTGAACTGGCGCTGCTCACAGGGATCGATTACGTGCAGGACTGACGCTGAACCGGAGCTGGGTGTGGCTCAGACAGGTTGAAGTTCGCGGGTGTTGCGGGGTTCTTCAGGAGGCAGCGATTCAAGCTGTTCACGGATTTCACGCTGCACAATCGCCCGGTATTCCATGAAGTGCTCGTTGTGGGCGAGCACCACCAGGAATTGTTCAAGCATGGCCGGATTTTTACGGGCCATGCTCAGCATGTAGCGCCAGAAGCGGGTGCGCGTGTTGCGTTTGATGCCCTGTCGCCAGACCACGATCGAGAGGGCGCGCAGGTCGGTGAAGGTGGGCAGTTTGGCTTTTCCTTTCCAACGGGGGGCACCCATCTTGAGGTAGTAGGAGTACACGCGATCCATGTAGGCATTCGGCTCGTAGAGAGCGCAGAAGGCCTCCACGTACTCGTTGGCGATGTCGCGGATCGGACGGGTGGGTTTGAAATTCAGCAGGTTGGTCTGGTTGACCCCCTTGGCTGCGTCCTTGTCTTGAATCAGGCGCCCCTCTTTCTCGAGACGGTGCCAGAGGGCGGTATTCGGTAGGGCCTGGAGCATGCCCATCATTGCGGCGGGAATGCCGGTGCGCGTCACAAACTCGACGATGCGCTTTCCGGCACCATCCTTTTCGCCATCGAAGCCGATGATGAAGCCGGCCATCACCCGAATGCCATTGGCGGTGATGCGATCGACGGCCGCATCCAGCGGATTGCGGGTGTTCTGAACTTTGCGGGCCGTTTCCAGGCTGGATTCGTCAGGGGTTTCGATGCCGAGGAACACGCTCTCGAAGCGGGCTTCGTGCATCATGCGCATCATTTCGTCGTCATCAGCGAGGTCGACAGACGCCTCGGTGGCGAAGCTGAAGGGATAGCCCCGTTCTTCCTGCCAGGTCTTGATCTGGGGAAGCAGCAGTTTGGCGTTGCGCTTGTTGCCGATGAAGTTGTCATCCACCAGGAAGATGGATCGCCTCCAGCCCAACTCGTAGAGCCGTTGCAACTCGGCCACCAGCTGTTCGGGAGTTTTGGTGCGGGGCTTGCGTCCGTAGAGAACGATGATGTCGCAAAACTCGCAGTTGAACGGGCAGCCCCTTGAGAACTGCACGCTCATCGAGTCATAGGCATCCAGCTCAAGCAGGTCGAAACGGGGCACCGGCGTGGCGGTGACGTCGGGCTTGTCGCCTTCGGCGCTGAAGCGGCCACTGCGGTCGCCGCGTTGGATGGCCTCGACAAATTGCGGCAGGGTGATCTCGCCCTCATCCAACACTTTGAAGTCGGCTTCAGCGATTTCCGGAGCGTCCGGCGTGGAGCTGGCGTAGGGGCCTCCGACGGCCACCAGCAGCCCGCGGCGTTTGGCCTCTCGGATCTGCACCCGCATGTCGTCCTTCTGAACGATCATCCCGGAGATCACGACGAGCTCGGCCCACTGCCATTCGGCTTCGGTCACTTCCCGCACGTTGCGGTCCACCAGCTTCATCTCCCACTCCTGGGGGAGCAGGGCTGCAACGGTGGCCAACCCCAGGGGTGGCAGCAACACCTTGCGGTTCACCAGTTCGAGGATTTTCTCGTAGCTCCAGAACGTCTTGGGGAACTGGGGGTAGAGAAAGAGGGTGCGCATGGTGAGGTCGCGACGGGGCTGGAATTGAGCAGAAGCAGGTCGCCGATCGTGGGCGCAGACCCGTCCGAATTCAGGACTTTGAATGCATCAACCTTAAGGCGTATCTGGCAAAGACCGGCCCCGGGTCTGATCTAATGGGTCTGTCTTGCCATCACTGCCGTGGGCGTTGTCATCTATCTGGGTCTCGTCGGTGCCGGTCTGGTCACCGCTGCTGTGATCAGCGGCGTTCTGCGTGGGATCAAGTTGATCTGAGGCGGTTCACGCCCTTTCTCGATCAACTTCCCTGATCAGCTCAGGCGTTAGCACTGCTCCTTGAGGGTGCTGCCGCCGCGTTTCCAAATTTCCCAACCGGCAAGCGCAAGCCCTACGCCCCCAGTAATGGCGAAGGTTTGGTTCAGGCCGAGGTTCATTGTGAGTTGGGCTGCGATCAGGCCACTCAGCCCGCCACCACCAAGGAAGGCAATCTGGCTGAGACCGGCCATACGGCCACGGATGACCTGTGGGGATCCCACCTGGGTGACCAGATTGGCGCTGCTCAGTAGACCTGCCGTCCCGGCTCCGATTAAGAAAGCCATCCCCAGCACCACGGCCACAGAACCGCCTCGTGCCATCCCGAGTTGGGCCACGGCTGTGATCAGTGCGAAACAACCCAGGGTGCGGGCAGGGCGGTTGCTGAACCTGTGGCTGTTGCGTTGGAGCACGATGCCGCCGGTAATGCTTCCTGCCGCCAGAACGCTGGTGAACAACCCCAGGTCTCGGGGGTCTGGTCCCAGGGTGTCGGCCGCAATCAGAGGCGCCAGGCCTGGGTGGAAGAAGCCCACAACACAGATCAACGCCGTGAACTGCAAAACGTGGCGCAGCACAGGACCGCATTCGTTCCAGGCGGCCCTCAGGGTGGTGCTTTCGGTGTTTCCGCTGCGCTGCTCCAGGCTTCTGTTGGGTTTCAGCAGCCAGATCACGCTGGCGATGGGCAGCAGGTAGCTGAGGGCATCCAGACCCAGAGCCATGGCCGGTCCCGTCAGGGCAACGAGCCAGCCACCGATGGGGGGACCCACCAGCTTGCCTACGTTGAAGACCACTGAAAAGCTGGTGAGGTAGGGAGCCAACTGCTGGGGTGAGTCCACCAGCAGAGCGCAGTATTTGTTGCGGGCTGTGAGTTCGTAGGCACCGGCAATGCCCGTGAGCAGGGTGCTGCTCAACAGCATGGCCACCTGGGCTTGGCCGGAGAGCAACGGAATGGCTAGGGCACCGAGCAGGCCTGCCCCCAGTAGGGCCCATTGCGCCTGCACCAGCACCCGTTCACACCCGAGTCGATCGGTTCTGACCCCTGCGGGCCCGCTCACCAGCAAGGTGGGCAGGGAGAGGGCAGCAAAATGCAGGGCCAGGAGCATGGCGTTCTGCGTTCCGCTCATCAGGATCCAGCCCTTGGCGGTGAGGCCGGCGAAAGACCCTGCTGTGCTGAGGCCGGAAGCGAGAAGAAAAAGGTTGCGTTGTTGTTGATGCCCGTTGAGGTGGCCCCTCACGAGCCGCCGCGCGCCGCCGCCACCATGTCAGCGGCGCCCACGATCCGTCCGGTGAGGTCGTAGACGTCGGCCCCTGTGATCAACACCGGCACCATGGTGCCGGGTCCGGCCTGGATGCCGTTATCTCCCGGTTGCACCAGCACCTCTCCATCCACCTCCGGCGCGAAGCGTGCGCAGCGGCCAATCATTTCGCCGGTGGTGGGGTTGTGTTGTTCGATCAGCACATCAACAGTGCGCCCCACCCAGCTGGCGTTGCCCGCAGCCGAAATGGGTTGCTGCAGCCCCATCAATTTGTCTTTGCGGGCGATGGCCACCTCTTCCGGTACAGCGTCTGGAAGGGTGGCTGCCGGTGTGCCTTCTTCAGGGGAGAAGGTGAAGACGCCCACATGGTCGAAGCGCTGACGCTCGATGAAGGAGGCCAGATGCTCGAACTGCTCTTCGGTTTCGCCTGGGAAACCGACAATCAAGGTCGTGCGCAGCACGGCATCCGGCAGCTGTTCACGGATCTGATCCAACAGGCGTTCGTTCACGTCGGCCTGCCAGGGGCGGTTCATGGCGCGCAGCACATCGGGATGGCTGTGTTGAAGAGGGAGGTCGAGGTAGGGCAGCACGTTGGGCACATCCCGGTAGGCAGCCAGCACCTCGGGCGTGAGACCCGTGGGGTAGGCGTAGTGCACGCGGATCCAGGGAATCTCCACCTCGCCCAGGGCCCTCAGGAGATCTGCCAGCCGAGGCTTGCCGTAGAGATCAAGCCCGTAGTTGGTCGTGATCTGGCTGATCAGGATCAGCTCCTGCACACCCTGCGCTGCCAGCTGATGGGCTTCGGCCACGATCGATTCGATCGGCCGTGAGCGCTGGTTGCCGCGCAGGTGGGGAATGATGCAGAAGGCACAGCGGTAATCACAGCCTTCGGCAACCTTCAAGTAGGCCACGGCTTCGCCAGTGGTGCGGTAGCGCGGCAGGTTTTCGTCGCCCACAAACGTTGGGTTTTCACTCACCTGTTTGACGCGCTCTCCGGCTTCAACCCGCTTGAGCACATCCACGATGTGCTGGTAATCACCCGTGCCGACGATCGCCTTCGCTTCCGGCAGAGACTCCAGCAGTTCGTCCTGGAAATGTTGGGCCAGACAACCCGCAATGATCAGCTCCTTGCCCTGTTCCGCCAGGCCCACCAGAGTGCGCACGGATTCCTCCCGGGCGTCCTGGATGAAACTGCAGGTGTTGACCACCACCACATTGGCGTCGTTTTCATCACTGCTGACGCCATATCCCGCTTCTGAAAGCAGCCCGAGCATGTGCTCGGTGTCCACCCTGTTTTTTTCGCAGCCCAGATGCGCGAAAGCAACCGTGGGCCGGGCGGCCTGAGCGCTTGCCGTCGTCGCGTCGCCGCCCATGGGCTGGAACTCGTAATTCTTCACCTTACGGTTGCGCCCCCAATCGCATGCCGCAGACGTGTGTTCATGGCCCAGCGGCAGCCTGAACAACGCTGCAATCCCTGGCAAACTTGCGTTCATCTGAATCCCCTGTATGGCCACCACGCGCCTCACCAGTCGCCGCCGCCAGGACCCTGGATCGAAGTGGGTCCGGATTGCGATGGCGGTCCTGGCCACCGTGGGTTTGATCGACACCGGTTCGATCACCCTCAAGCGTTGGGGGCTGCTTGGTCAGCTCACCTGCCCAGTGGGTGGCGATGGTTGCGACAAAGTGCTCAACAGCGCCTGGGGAACGTTGTTTCAGGGCGATGGATTCAGCATCCCGCTGTCGTTCGCTGGCTTACTGGCTTATCTGGCCGTGCTGGTGATGGCCATCGTTCCTCTTCTCCCCGGTTTGTCGGAGAACAAAGCGGACCTCTCCCGTCGCACCTGGTGGGGGTTGTTCACGGTCTCCCTGTCGATGGCCATCTTCAGCTTCGTGCTGATGGGCCTGATGGTGTTCAAGATTCAGGCCTTCTGTTTCTTCTGCGTTCTGTCCGCCACCATTTCCCTGATCCTTTTGGTGTTGGCGGTGGCTGGAGGGGGGTGGGATGATCCCGCACCTCTCCTGTTTCGTGGCGTGCTCCTGGCGCTGGCGGTGCTGCTCGCCAGCTTGATCTGGGCTTCGGTGGTCGATCCGAACCGGCCCGATGGTCGGGTTGCCCCAGCCGTGACCACGACCAGTTCCCCGGCCAAGGTGGCCCTCGCCGAGCATCTGACGGCTGAGGGTGCCGTGCTTTACACCGCCTATTGGTGCCCTCATTGCACCGAACAAAAGGAAATGTTTGGCCAGCAGGCAACCGAAAAGCTGGAGGTTGTGGAATGCGCTCCAGATGGGGTGAACGGTCAGCCCAAACTGTGCGAGAAAAAAGGCATCCAGGGTTTCCCTACTTGGGAAATTGACGGCAAGCTCGATTCCGGGGTCAAGCCTCTTGATGAGCTGGCCAAGTTGTCTGGCTATCAGGGGCCTGCTGATTTCTGATCGGTTGAGCGACCAGGCTTAAGGGCTCACAGGGCGGGTGTGAATCATCCGCCCTTTTTGTTGGCGTGAATGGCATTGCCAATGGGGCAGCGCCGTTGGAGCGTCACTGCGGAAATGGCCGCCGCGGCTTTCCTTGCGGAACAGGCAGGCCTCCAGCAGCAGAGCGCTGGTGCGTTGGCGGTGGTTCAGGTCCAGCAGCAGGTTGAGGTCACGCCGACTCGGTTCCTCCAGCAGGAACTGTTGATCAGTGCGTTGACTGTTCATCAACGAAAGCGCTTCTTCCTGTTCGAGCCTGGGCATGGCCAGGAGTGTTGCCGCGAGCATCTCTCGCATACCGGGCACGGAGCGGTCCACGCCGGCCACCGCCCAGCATTGCTCGCGCAGCTGATGGATCCCGCGTTTGAGCTCTGTTGCGTTCTGGCTGCTGACCAGGTTCGTGCGGAGCGCTGGAGGCGCTGCTTGCAATTGCTCCAGGCTGCGACGGTCGCTTTGCGACCACACCGGCAGATCGATGTCCCGCAGTTGCCTGGCGTAGACCAGGCATTCCATCAGGGAGTTGCTGGCCAAGCGGTTGGCGCCATGCACTCCTGTGCAGGCGGCTTCGCCAACGGCATACAGCCCCCGCACATTGGTGGCTGCCTGGGCGTTGGTGGCGACCCCACCCATCCAGTAATGGGCTGCCGGAGCGACGGGCAGAGGTTGTTCGAGGGGATTGAGACCAAATTCCCGGCAGTGCTCAAGAATCGTGGGGAAGCGGCGTTCCGCCTGGCTCCGAGGGATCGGGCGCAGGTCGAGCCCCACATGGTCGGTGCCGGCGGCGCGCATGCTGCGCACCAGCGCTCGGCTCACCTGATCCCGGGGGGCAAGATCTCCTCCTGCAAGGCCGGCCACTGGGCTGTTGCCAGCGGCATCCACCAGTACGCCGCCTTCACCACGCACGGCCTCGGAAATTAGAAAACAGGGGGCCCCTGGCAGATGCAGAGCAGTGGGGTGGAACTGAACGAATTCCAGGTCTTCAATGGCGGCGCCGGCCTGCCAGGCAAGGGCCACTCCCTCACCGGCCGCCTGGGCGGGATTGGTCGTGTTGGTGTAGAGGTGGCCGCCTCCTCCGGTGGCCAGCACGACAGCCCGCGCCCGAATCCAGTGCAGCAAGGGCCCATCCAGAACCTGCACGCCGCAGCAGCGGCCGTCTTCCACCCAGAGTTTGCTGACGCGCACGCCTCGCCTGTGGAGCAGACCTTCGCGTTGCTCCACTCGCTCCCGCAACACATCGACCAGGGCTCGCCCTGTCTGGTCTTGCACATGCAGCACCCGGTGATGGCTGTGGGCAGCCTCAAGGGTGGTCGCCAGGCTGCCGTCACTGTTGCGATCGAACGCCATGCCGATCTGAAGCAGTCGCTCGACGCATTGAGGGGCGTGGTCCACCAGCAGGCGTACTGCATTGCCGTCACACAACCCTGCCCCGGCCTGGAGTGTGTCTGCGGCATGGCTTCCGGCGCTGTCGTCCGGGCGCGTCACTGAGGCGATGCCCCCCTGGGCCCATCGGCTGGAGGATCGACGGCTGGTGTTGCGATTGAGCAGTAGCACCCGCAACCCCTGAGGCAATTCAAGGCAAGTCATCAGCCCAGCCGCACCGGCACCCACCACCACCACATCCCAGGGGCCTGGAGGAATGGGCTCGCCAGTGGAGGGGTGGGGTCTCATGCCAGAACCAAAAAAACCGCCGGGAGCTCCGGCGGTTTTTTCAAGGGTGATTGAACGCGAGAGGCTTGATCAGCTCAGCTGATCAACGGTATTGACCATCGTTGATCCGGTCGAAGCCTTCATTCAGGGCAATCGAAGGGGCGGTGACCACGAAATTGTCGCGGTACTTGCTGAACAGCTCTTTCTGACGCTCCGTCAGGTCAAGGCTCAGCACATCGTCGACGCTGTCGTAGGGGCCGCCCAGCACGATCTTGCCCGCAAGGGTGGGATACATGCCGGGGAACTGCTGGAAGCGGCGCACTGAAGAGTTGTTCAGGTCCACCTTGTCGCCGCGCTCAGCGATTTTGTCGTCGGCGACGTTGCGAATCTCATCGGCATAGGCCGCTTGGGGAAGGACAAGCCCCAGCAGCAGGCCTGCCATCACCACAACACCAGTCAGCCAGGAGACCAGCCGCTTCATCGGAACACTCCGTCAGGAATCGGAACGAGACTTCCGGCATTGCCGGTAGGGGCACCTTACAAGTCAGTCCTGGCCAAATTCCTGCTCTTGTGACCAGCTTTTGCAGTTCGTTTCAGATCAGCCCACTCAGGCTTGGGTGAATCAAGGCCAGAACAAGGAACAGGCCATCAACCATCACAGTGGTGATCAGCACGGAAGCTGCTACAGCCCAGCTGTCTGCATGGATGACATCGGTTCGGCTCCGCCGGTGCATCCAGAGCGCTGAACCCAGGATCAGCGTGGCCAGCAAGGCGATCACCCCGATGGCCAAGGGGTGTTCCAGCGAGGTCGCAGCGGCGTTGAGCAGTGGGCCTGCCTCATTCAAGGGGGCTTGCACGACCGCCGGCCAGAAGTGCATCACCCCAGTCAGTGCCATGGCGAGATCGGTCAGTGCTGTTCCCACCAGAGACGAGAGATAGAACGCGCATCCGAGCCTCCATCGACTGCCAAGGCCAGCGAGGGCAAGAGGCAGGGCTATGGCTTCAACCGGGAGGTGCCAACTGGGATGCGCCCGTAGCCAGCCCCAGAACAAGCTCCCTGCCAGCCAGCTGCCACAAAATCCCAGCAGCAGAGCTCCAGCTTGATGTCGGCCTTTGGACTCCTGCCATCCAAGGGGAATGGCGACCGCCAGCAGTACCACCGTGAACAGGCAGGCGCTGAAGGGGTTGAGTCGCACCCAAGGCGCTTGGAGAAAGACCGGAAGCACCACCAAACCCGCGGCCCAGAGCTGGATCTGGGAGCGGGATTCAGCCTTAAAACGCGGCTTTTGGACCAGGGGAAGCTCCCTGAGCAGGCGACGATCCAGCGCTTCGGATTGGATCAGGCCGCTTGGCAAAAGGAACTCCTCCGTTTGTGAACAAAGAACCGAAACCTTAGAAGACTCATGCCAGTGGACGGGGGCTGGCGCCCATGCCGCCAAACGCATAGCGTCGATCTGCTTTGGTCTTGGCAATGACTGACGTCGTGGCGGCTCCTGGCCTGTTGGAAGCCTGTTGGCGCAATCTCATTCTCGGTGTGGTGCAGGGGTTGACCGAATTCCTGCCCATCAGCAGCACGGCGCATCTCAAGGTGGTGCCTGTGCTGGCGGGCTGGGGAGATCCGGGTGTCTCAGTGACTGCCGTGATTCAGCTCGGCAGCATTGCCGCAGTGATCGCCTATTTCCGCAGCGATCTCAGCAACGTGATTCGTGGCATTGGCGCTGCCGTCAGTCGGGGGCAATGGCGTGAGCCGGAGGCTCGCCTGGGCCTGGCGATGGCGGTGGGCACCTTGCCGATTCTTGTGGTCGGCTTTCTGATCAAGACCTTCTGGCCGGGCTATTCCAGCTCGCCTCTGCGTAGCGTTCCCTCCATCGCCATCGTCTCGATCGTGATGGCACTGCTTCTGGCACTCGCAGAACAATTTGGCCCCAGGGTCAAGCAGCTGCTTCAGGTGCAGGGGCGTGATGGTTTCGTTGTCGGACTCGCCCAGGCGCTGGCCATCATTCCTGGGGTTTCTCGCTCCGGCAGCACCCTCACCGCCTCTTTGTTTGATGGTTGGCAGCGGGCGGATGCGGCCCGTTTCTCCTTTCTTCTTGGGATTCCTGCGATCACCATTGCTGGATTGGTGGAGCTCAAAGACGCGCTGGGGGATCCGAATACGGGCGGCGTGCTGCCCCTGTTTGTGGGGATTGCGTCTGCAGCGGTGGTGTCTTGGTTGGCTATTGATTGGTTGATTCGCTATCTCCAGCGCCACAGCACCTGGATTTTCGTGGTGTATCGCCTGCTGTTCGGTGTGCTGTTGCTGGCCTGGTGGTCAACCTCCGCAGCAAACTGAGTGCAGCAGCTGCTTCGGCGTGTGGAATGAGCCCTCTGCCGGTGTCGCCGTCGCGGCGCTGGATCCTGACTCCGCCTCCCGGCAGCCGGCCCCTGCAGTGGTGGTTTCCGTTGAGCCCGGCTCGATCGGGGAGGAGCTTGGTTTTGAGCCCGGCGATCAGCTGCTGAGCATCAACGGGATCCGACCCCGGGATCTGATCGATTACCGCTACCTCTGTGTGGAGGAGGAGCTCCATCTGGAGGTCAGGGATGCGGCGGGTGAGCTGCATGAGGTCGACCTCGAGAAAGACGCCGATGACGGTCTGGGCCTGGAATTCAGTGAGGCTCTTTTCGATGGTTTGCGGCAGTGCAACAACGCCTGTCCGTTCTGCTTCATCGACCAACAGCCGCCTGGACGCCGCAGCAGCCTTTACCTCAAGGACGACGACTACCGCCTCAGTTTTCTCTATGGCTCCTATCTCACTCTCACCAACCTCACCGACGCGGACTGGCTGCGGATCGAACAACAGCGGCTCACGCCTTTGTTTGTGTCTGTTCATGCCACAGACCCCGAGCTCCGTGGCCAGCTTCTGAAGAATCCCCGCGCTGGCCTGTTGATGGATCAGGTGCGCTGGTTCGCGGAACGCGATCTCCAGATTCACGCCCAGGTGGTGGTCTGTCCTGGGCTCAACGATGGGGACGCGCTTGAGCGCACACTCCTCGACCTCGCTGGTTTTGCAGGCGGTGAGTGGCCTGCCGTGTTGTCGGCGGCCGTGGTGCCGGTCGGTTTGACCCGTTTCCGTCCGGATGGAGATGGTCTGGTGCCCGTGACGCCATCCGATGCCCGTGCCGTGATCGCTCGCGTTGAGCCCCTGCAGCAGCGCTTCCAGGCCCAGTTCGGTAGTCGCTTCGTCTGGTTGTCGGATGAGTGGTACTTGATTGCGGGTCAGCCCTTGCCTCCACGCGCCAGCTACGAAGACCTGCCTCAACAGGAAAACGGAGTTGGCAGCATTCGCGCCTTCCTGGAGGAACTGGATAACGCCAGCACGGGGTTGCCGGCCTCGATCCCCACACCTTTACGCAGCAGCTGGGTCGTGGGTCGCCTGGTGGACGAGGCCCTGACTCCGGTCACGGCTCGCCTGAATGCGGTGGATGGTGTCAGCCTGCTCCTTCATGGCCTGCCAAGTCCCTACTGGGGACAGGATCAGGTGGTGACCGGACTGCTCACGGGGCAAGACCTGCTTGAAGGCCTGGAAGGTCGCGATTTGGGGGATCAGTTGCTCTTGCCGGCGGTGATGCTTCGCCAGGGTGAACCGGTGTTTTTGGACGACATGACGTTGGCGGAACTGGAGCAACGCCTACCCGTTCCGATCCGCATCGTGCATGGAGCAGCTGACATCGTGGCTGCAGTGCTCGGCGAGGCTCCCGAAAGCCCCTAAGCTCCGGGCCAGATTGTTAACTGCTGTGAGTCGGACTGCTGCCCGCCTGGTGCTCGTTGCCAGCGCCCTCACGCTTACCAGTGTGACGTCGCTTCGTGCGGAAGAGCTGAACGACGAGGCAGGTCTGCTCGATCAGACTGCTCTGCCCTCAGCAATCGACACCCATGGATCAAGGCCCAAGGCCGATCCTTCAGTTCTTCCTCCCGCTGCGACCAGCCTTCCTGAGGATCTTGCACCCCTCACAGCTCCACCACCGCTGGCGTTGCCTGATAAGCCCAGCGAAGTGAAGGTGCGTGAGTTGCGTCCCCTCACCCTCGAGCAGGCGGAGCGTCTCACCGAGGTCAATAATCCCAGCCTCAAGGCGGCTGCCAGCCAGGTTGAGCAAGCCAAATCTCAGCTGTTGGCTGCGATTTCCGCCTGGTATCCGACGGTCAACCTCACGGCCAATGGGTTGCCTCAGTACCTTTCCGCTGATCAATACCGGAACCCTGACTTCCTCAAGGTTCAGGACCCCAAGAGCGCCAGCTTCGGTCAGACCCGCACAGACCCTGCGACGGGCAAGACCCTCAGCCCTTACACCTCCAGCAGCCAGTGGACCGCCAACTTTGCAGCGCAGGTGCAGTGGAACCTGATCGATCCTGCCCGTGTTCCACAGATCGCCGCTGCCCGCGATGGCTATGAGAAGGCACGCGATACCTATCTCATTGCCCTGCGTGAATTGCGGCTCAATACCGCTACCCGCTATTTCAACCTGCAGCGTCAGGACGAGCAGGTGCGCATTGGTCAGCAGTCGGTGCGCGTATCGCTCGTGAGCCTGCGCGATGCCCGCGCTCGCTTTGAGGCCGGTGTGGCCACCAAGCTGGAGGTGCTGGAAGCCGAAACACAGCTGGCGCGCGACCAGCAGTTGCTCAGTGAGGCTGTCCGCGATCAAGCCAAAGCCCGTCGTGCTCTGGCGGCCCAGCTGGATCTCCCTCAGGACATCACGCCAACCGCTGCATCCCCAGCGCGGGTGACCGGAATCTGGCAGCCCTCGTTGCAGGAAAGCATCGTGGCGGCTTACGCCTTTCGCGAGGAACTGGATCGCTTCATCCTCGACATCTCCATCAACAACAGCAATGCCAATGCGGCTTTGGCCGCTGTGCAGCCGATCCTCAGCTTGGTGAACACGTTCTCCACCTTCCGAACCCAGGGACAGACCGCCGTCCAGGCCCCAGTTGATATGGCGGATTACAGCTGGAGTGCCAGCAACACGGTGGCCCTCAATGCCACTTGGAACATCTTTGATGGCGGTCGGGCCCGGGCTCAGTACAGGCTCAACAAGCAGAAGGCTGAGGAGAGCACCTACAACTTTGCTTCGGAACGGGACAAGATCCGTCAGGAGGTCGAAGACAGCTTCTTTGATCTGCGCACGGCCAACCAGAACATCCACACCACGACCCGCGAGGTTCTCTCTGCACGCGAATCCCTGCGTCTGGCTCGATTGCGTTTCCAGGCAGGGGTAACGACGCAGCGTGAAGTGGTGGATACCCAGAGGGATCTGACCCAGGCGGAGGTGCGTTACGCCGATGCCGTCACCACTTACAACACCTCACTGGCTCAGTTGCGTCGTCGCACCGGCTTGGATCAGGTGACAGCTTGTCCCACTGTTCAACTGTCGGGGACGAAGCCCGCTCAAGACAAGGACTACAACGTGCCGATTGAGCCGATTCCCAATCGACCGGCCTGCCAAGCTGCTCTTATGTCGTCTGAGGGGTAGTTCCCGATCGTGGCAGTCGCGCTCTCGTCTCAGCAGCTCAATGCCGTGCATCAGCTGCTCGATCGGGTTGCTGAACGGCAGCGCCAAGATTTCGGGAATATTGCTGCGGATCTCAAGTCCGACGGCACGCTGATCACCACCTGCGATCGCTGGAGTGATGAAGCGATTGCTTCGGGGCTTGGTTTGATTGCCCCCGGAGAAGGCGTCCTCAGCGAGGAAGGTTCAAAGTCTGTGCCCACCACGCAGGCTTACTGGGTTGTGGATCCCTTGGATGGCACCACCAACTTTGCGGCGGGAATTCCCTACTGGGCGATCTCAGTGGCGCGTTGGGTGGATGGTGTCCCTTCGGAGGTTTTCCTTGATGTGCCGTCGTTGCGCCAGAGAATCGTGGCGATCCGGGGTAAGGGTGCTTGGCGCAACGGCAAGCTTCTGACCGTAGAAACACGCACTGCATCAGAGAGTGCTTGCGTCTCGCTGTGCAGCCGATCGATTCGGGTGTTGCAGCGTCGTCCCGATCGCCGTTTCCCGGGCAAGATCCGATTGCTTGGGGTGGCCAGCCTCAATTTGCTGAGTGTGGCGATGGGGCAGACCGCTGGTGCTCTGGAGGCCACACCCAAGATCTGGGATTTGGCTGCAGTGTGGCTCGTGCTCAGTGAGCTGAAGTGTCCGATGATCTGGCTGTCGCAGGATCCAGGCACCCTGAAGGCCGGCGACGATCTGGCGGATGCCGATTTCCCTGTGGTGGTGGCTGGTAACGCAGAAATGCTGGAGCGTCTTCGCGATTGGGGCGAGGCACTACTTCAGGCCTGAAACCCCTCTATTGCGCTCCATCGTTCAGTTCAAGGAGGTTTGGCTGGCTGATCTGGTCTTGAGCCTGTCGATGGGTTATGTTTTTGGACTGCGCAGGAGCCGAGAGGTGAGGGCGCAGGTCACGGGCGAGTGAAGCGAGAGCTTTGTTGTGTCTGTGGCGCTTGCAACGGATGAGGGAGCGATCCCACGGTGTTGT
>CAXQPR010000087.1:0-6347 GCA_964225855.1 Salipiger bermudensis
GCGTCGACAACATCCGCGACCTGATCGAGCGCTCGCGCTTCGCGCCGGTGCAGGCCCGCTGGAAGGTGTACGTGGTGGACGAGTGCCACATGCTCTCCACCGCGGCCTTCAACGCCCTGCTCAAAACCCTGGAGGAGCCACCGCCGCGGGTGGTGTTTGTGCTCGCCACCACCGACCCCCAGCGGGTGCTGCCCACCATCCTCAGCCGCTGCCAGCGGTTTGATTTCCGCCGCATCCCCCTCGATGCCCTCGAGGCTCACCTCACCTGGATCGCGGAACAGGAAGCGATTCCGATCCAACCGGAAGCGGTGCACGTGGTGGCTCAACGGGCCCAGGGAGGCTTGCGCGATGCCGAGAGCCTGCTCGATCAGCTCAGCCTGCTGCCAGCACCGATCGAAGCCGATGCGGTGTGGGATCTACTCGGCGCGGTGCCGGAACAAGACCTGATTGCCCTGGCAGAAGCCCTGGCCAGCGGCGATCCCCTCCAGCTGGTGGAATCCAGCCGCAGCCTGCTGGACCGGGGCCGCGATCCCGGCGCCGTGCTCCAGGGCTTGGCCGGCATTCTCCGAGACCTGGTGCTGATGGCGGCAGCGCCCGATCGCCCAGAGCTCACCAGCGTCTCCCCCCAGTTCCGCGATCAACTGCCGGAGCTGGCCAAACGCATCGGCCGGCAGCGACTGCTGCAGTGGCAAGCCCGCCTGCGGGGCAGTGAACAGCAACTGCGCCTGAGCGTGCAACCGCGGCTGTGGCTGGAGGTGCTGCTGATGGGCTTGCTGGCGGAAGCCGAACCCGCCGCTGCTGCTGCGCCCGCCATGCAGCAAGCCCCAAGGCCAACACCATCCCTAGCAATCAGCACCGCACAGGCAGCGGCAAGCGCACCCCCGGCTCCAGCCGTGGCCCCGGCCGCACCACCCGCAGAAGCTCCTCCCGTCACAGCACCCACAGTCGCAACAACACCTGTCGCAGCACCGACACCCGCAGCGGCAGCCCAACCAGCAACCCCAGCGGTGTCGTTGCCACCAACCGGGAGTGCACCACAGGCCGCCACCCCACCCTCACCAACAGACAACGCACCGGCGTCTGCCGCAGCAGACGCGGCACCCGCCACCAACACCAACCTGCCGGAGCTATGGCAACAGATCCTCGGCAGCCTCGAACTGCCCTCGACCCGCATGCTGCTCTCGCAGCAGGCCCAGCTGGTGCGGATGGACTCCCACCGCGCCGTGGTGCAGGTGGCCGGCACTTGGATGGGCATGGTGCAGAGCCGGGCCACCCTGCTGGAGCAGGCGATTGCCAGGGCCTGCGGGGGCAACCGTCAACTCGTGTTGGAAAGCCACACCGGTGCCATCACCCCAGCCACGCCGGCACCAGGAACCACCCCTCCTGCAACCCCTCCCAGTCCTCCCAGCCCAACAATTGCGGCGGCAGCAGCTCCGGCGCCTGTTGCACCCACCACCACTGCACCGGCGCCAGCCGCAGCACCCTCTCCACCAACTGCGCCCAGCGCAGCGGCAGTCTCCCCACCAGCACAAACCGCAGCGTCTACGCCTCCGTCCGCAGCACCGGCACCCCAACTTCCGCAAACCGCTGCACCAGCAGCTGCGGCTGCCGCCCCCGAAACCAATGCAACAGCGGCTCCACCCCGGCCGATGAGTTCCCCCATGGACGACAAGGTGAAGCGTTTCGCGGAGTTCTTCAACGGCCAGGTGGTGGATGTGGATCTGGAGGCCTGAAGATCAGGCGTGAGTGAGATCACATCCCAACGAGCACTTCCACACGGAGATCAATCATCAGTAGCAGCAGGGTGAGCGCAGCACAACAGCTCATCAATGACACGGCGCAAACAAAAGCAAGCCGCCCGACGCATCAGCTGGGATGACGATCCTGAGTTCCAACGCTGGATTCGTTTCCTGTTTGATCGCGATGACCCCAAGGGTGAATGGCGCTTTTCGGAAGCCACGATGCCTCTCTCAGAGGCACAAACCGTGCACTACATCCATCGTCTCTGTGCAACGGCTGAAACAGAGCTCTCCCCCTATTCCGAGATTCAAATCGCCCATGGACTTCTTTTCGTCTTCGATTGCAATTTCGACTACGGCTATGCACTGCGTGACGGCGAAGTTGATCTCGAAGTGAAACTGAAGGCCATCGCTGCGATGGCCACCCTGTTTAGCGATTGCCTGAATGAACGCTGCACCCGTGGAAGCAAGCTCAACCAAGTGTGCTTTCACTTCTGGGACGAGACTCCATTGAGCTGGTGTGAGCGCAATCCCCACAAAGAGGCGCTTTACTCCGCAGTGGCCGATGTGATGCGCCAATGCCTGAATCTCAGCAATATGTGCTGCGTTGAAAGCGCCCTACATGGGCTGGGGCACCTGCGTAGCTACTACCCAGAGGCCGCGGGCATCGTGCGCCATTTCCTCAACACCACGCAACGCACAGATCCCGACCTGCTGCGCTACGCCGAAGCCGCCGAACGGGGAATGGTGCAGTAAGCGGGTTTTAAACCGACAGTTCGCCGCGATGGCTGGTCTTGGCCCAGACCAGCCGCTTGGGGAACAACGCCATTTTCAAAGTCACCCACGGGATGACCACAAACCAGTGGCCGAGATAGGCAATCGCCAACAACAGGTTGATCACCCCGGGCCGGGGTAGCTCAGGCCCTTCGCTCACCCGGCGGCATCCGCGCCAATAGGCCAAACCCGACACGCTGAAGGCCACGATCGACAGCGGCCAATACACAGGAGCACTGCGCAACACCAGGCTGGTGATCAAGTCGGCGAAGGAGAGCAGCGGAAGCACGTACTGCAGCAGGAAGAAGCAGGCCAGATCGAGCTTCTGCCGACCGGCAAGGGAGCCAGAGGTGAGCTTGGGCCAGTAATCAAAAAAGCGCTGCAGACCACCTTCCGCCCAGCGCTGCCGCTGCTTCCAGAGGGCGGGCAACGATTCGACCGCTTCCTCCTGCACCGGGGGATCCCAAAGCAGGCCCACCGGAGCGCCATCCGAGAGCAAGCGAAAACTCAGATCGAGGTCGTCGGTAACGGTGTCTTCATTGAAACCACCGCAGGCCTGCAGCCGGCTGCGCTGCAGCAGTTGTCCATTCCCCCGCAGCTCCATCACCCCGCTACCCCAGAGGCGACCCTGCTGGAGCAAGGCATCAAGGGCCATCTCCATGGCCTGCACCCGCGTCAGCCAGCTTTCCTGGGCGTTAGTCACCGCTTTGCGCAGCTGCACCGCCTCCCAACGGCCCCTGATCGCAAAGGGCAACAGGCGTTCAAGCACGTCGTTCTGCAGTTGGGCATCGGCATCCAGCACCAGCATCCAATCGCCCTTGAGCTGCTGAAGCACGGTGTTGAGGGCGCCGGACTTGCCGCCGCCGGCACCACGCTTGCGATGAATCACCTGCAGCTGTGGGTGCTGCTGTTTGAGCCCATCCAATAAAGGGCCGGTCCGATCTTCGCTGCCGTCATCCACCACCCAGAGTGAAAGTCGCTCGCGGGGGTAACTCAGGGCCGTCAGTCGCTCCACCAGGCGAGTGACAACGGCTTCTTCATCCCGAGCGGCCACCACCACATCCACAGCCGGTAGCTCGATGGCAGCGTCTTCAGGCAAAGGCTCTAATCCAGAGGCACAGGGCTGATCGCGGCTGCGCAACACAGTGCGCAAGCCGTAACCGCCCAGCAGCAACGCCAAGGTGCAGGCCGGGGCCAGGCTGCGGAGTGGGTCGAGCCAGTGGGGAGCGGCCCCAGCCGCTCCACAAGCCACAAGAAACAGCGCTGACTTGCCGCGTCGGTGATCTCCCGTCACTGCGGCTTGAGCCATCGACCGTCCTGGAATGTGGCGACTCTAAGGGGCCTTGCCGGCAGGAGACACCGGAGCAAGCGTGGCACCGGGGTAGTAATGGCTGAGGATCCGCTTCAAGGGCCAACCGCGACGGGCCAAATCAATGGCACCCGCCTGCGACAGACCAGCGCCATGGCCAAACCCTCCGCCCTGAAACTGCCAAAGGCCAGGACCAGCCGGGTGGATCACAAACAGCGTGCTGGGCAGCCGCCGCAAGCGGCGACGGATGGCATCTAACCGCAGGGTGACGGGAGAGTCGGGCCCATCACCGCTGATACGCAACCTCAACGCCCGGCCGCTCGGGCCCCGCTCCATCACCTTCAGATCCCGAACCGCCCCCAGACCCGGTTCAGCCAAGGCCGCCTGGAGCTGGGCTGCTGAGTAGGTCCGCTGCCAGCGGAACAGCGGATGACCAGCGCCATACGCCCCAGCTCCTCCCTCGAGCAAGCGCGTCACAGCAGCGGCATCGAGAGGCAGCGCCCTTTGCTCCCGCCAGGACTGGTCGCCATCGGGCTGGGCCTTGAGGTAGGCCGCTGGTGCCATCGCCCAGGCTTCGGGAGCCGATGCCATGACACCGCCATTTGACGCGTGATAAACGGCACTGATGGGCTTGCCCTGCCACTGCAACACCTGACCGGACGTGGCAACAATTGCCTGACGCACTGCCGATCCCGCCTGGCGGGGATCGCTGTACACCTGGCACTGGGTGTCGCTGCAGAGGTGATAGCCATCCAAGCCAAAACGGTGGCTGTTGGCCAAAGCCCAGGTGCGAGCCAGCACCGCTTGAGCCTGCAGGGCCGCGGGAGGCGAACCCGCGCCGATTTCATGGGGCACCACACCCTCGAGATAACGCTCCAGGGGCACTTGCTCCAGCAACGTCCAACTGCCATAGGCGTCGGGCTGCAAGCGGAACGGCCCCTGCATCACGCCGCCTTTCCAGCGCAGACCGTCGGGCGCCTCAAGCACCAGCGCCCCCGTCAAGGTCTGGCCGCCCTGGGGCCCCTCGAGATGGGGACGCACCTCGGTGGTGATCGTCTGACGCCACGGCCTTGTGGTCACCCCATCCAGGGCCGGAGCCTCCGAGGGCACCCATACTTCCCATTCCCCTGGATGGGCCACGCGTGCCGTCACTCCCTGGACACGCCAACGCTCCGCCACCCGGTCAGCCGATTCAAAACTGGCGTAAGGCCCGGCTACCAAACGGGACACCTTCACAGGTTTCACCAGAGGCACCAGCCGCCAGCTGATCTGCAAGGCAGAGCCCTCCGCAAGAGGCGAAGACCCAGGAGCAGCATCCACAGCGCGCAGCACCAATGGAGCTGCACCGGCACTGCTGAGACGCAGCGGGGCCGCAGGCTGATCCCGTCGCGTGCCCTGGCCGAGGTGGTCGTCCAACGCCACCCACAGCTGATCAGCGGTCACCGCTGGCGGAGACGGCACAGCGCGGTGGGTGGGCAGTGCGGGAGGGAGCGACGCCACAGGCGCAGCTGCCTCCTGGGCCTGGCAGCCAGCCGTGATCAAGCCCAGCAACACCAACGAGCGGGCGATGCTCCCCAGGGGTTGTCCGCTCTGCATCCAGTTCATGGGCCATGGGGAGGTCGAGGGCGTATTGTTGTCGTTTGTGCCACGAGCCGCCAGAGACATGCCCAAGCTCAAGACCCGCAAAGCAGCCGCGAAGCGGTTCAAAGCGACAGGCACTGGCAAGTTCATGCGTCGTCGCGCCTTCCGCAACCACCTGCTCGATCACAAGAGCCCCAAGCTGAAGCGCCACCTGGGCACCAAGGCCGTTGTGGATCGCACCGACGAAGATCGTGTGGCCCTGATGATGCCCTACGCCTGATCGAGCCTGCGCTCGTTCGTTGCGAACCAACTATTTCCCCCTTACTTCACCCCTGACCAATGGCTCGCGTTAAAAGAGGCAACGTTGCCCGCAAGCGCCGCAACAAAATCCTGCGCCTTGCCCGCGGCTTCCGCGGCAGCAACGGCACCCTTTTCCGCACCGCTAACCAGCGGGTGATGAAGGCTCTGTGCAATGCCTACCGCGACCGTCGTCGTCGTAAGCGTGACTTCCGTCGTCTCTGGATTGCACGCATCAACGCTGCGGCTCGCATGAACGGCATGAGCTACAGCCGTCTGATCGGTGGCCTCAAAAAGGCTGATGTGCGCATCAACCGCAAAATGCTGGCCCAACTGGCCGTGGTTGACCCCGGCAGCTTCACCAATGTGGTGACAGCAGCCAAAGGTTGATCAAACACTGATAACGAGGAGCTTCTTGTGATGGATGGTCTCCTCCCTCAGACCTACTTGTTAGGTCTGATCGGATTGCTGGCGATCGTGGCCGTTGTGGTCGGACGCCAGCTTTTGCGTGTTCGCAAAGACGAGCTCAATCTCATCCAGCTTGAGCAAGACGGAGCTGCTGCCTCCAAAGACGCAGGTCAGCGGTATGAGTTGGCCTCAGTGCAGCTGCGCAAACGGTTGTATCCCCAAGCCACAGCCAACTTGCG
>CAXQPR010000088.1:0-4898 GCA_964225855.1 Salipiger bermudensis
GCTACGCGATGCTCCCCACCATTGATCAGCGCAGCAACCAAGCGGAACCCGACTTCGTGATCTGCGCCTGGCGCACCAATGACGCCAAGCACGACATGACGCCCCAGGAGCTGTTGCAGTTCTGTTCTGCTGTGATCAAGCACAGCCCGAATTGGATGGGCTCAGGCACACCGGAATAAGGCGGTGCCGCTCAAACCCGCTTGACCTGGTGAGAGCCAGGCTTTCTCCAAGTTGTTGGCCCGAGTGATCCCAGTGGTTGATGAGCATCAAGGCAAGGCATGGGTGCTGCTGGCGCGAGCCAAGCGCCTCAGCCTCGAGAAGGGTGCTGATCAATCTGCTCGAGCACTGCTCCATCACGATCAACAAGGCGATAGATCCGACCCGTGACCCGTGCCTTCGCTAATGCGGTCAAATAAGCCTTGAGATGATTGCGTTTACTACCTTCAAGGTGCCAAGACTCTTCATTTGGGGCTCGGCTTTGGATCACAACAGCCATCACATTGCCGAAGGTTGGTGACTGAACCAACTCTCTCTTCGCTATTTGATTTGACCAAAAATCAGTTGATTCACTTTGGGATCAACCAGTCCGATCAGCCCCCCCAGAGAACGCCAAATGCGCTCTTGAACGCAGGGGGCTCAGTGAGAAGCCAATCAACATCACGGCGACGCATCACGCGCGACTGGAGAAAGCAAGCGCTAGCGCTAGCGGTAGCGGCCGGTGCCGAGCGAGACCTTTCAGTCCCCCATCTGTGGCGTGATCCCAAGAACTTTCTGTCGTTTTCACCCAAAGGGTTCTAACTGACCGACCTTGTGGCCCCACCTCCGAGACGGGCGTGTTCATCATCGAAAGACTCACCAGCAAGGGTTGGAGACAAACCGAGGAACATCCAGACCACGACCTTGCCCACTTGCACGCAAGGCTGAAGAACTTTGCAGACGGATCGACCTACAGGGTCATTGACCCAGACATGACCATGGTGTGCCTGTTTTCAGGCGGAGCGACGGAATGCTGGGCCATGGATCAGGCCACCGTTGCATAACCATGCCAAAAGACAGTGCAATGGCTTATGCGCAAATCACCCTCTCGCCGCTGACGAGATCCTGATAGCTCACTTCAGTCGTTCCGGATTGGACTGAATCCGACTTCAGACCAAGGCGGTAATAGCGCTTGGCTTGAGCCGACCAGAGATCGTCGTGAGATGGATCAGAGTGAATGCTGGGCTTTAGGCGTGGAATGTGCATACATCACGAACTGGAGGGTATAAGAACACAGATGCCAATGAGATTGTCGTTCCATTTGTTCTCGGATTGAGATGAACAACGGTTCGATATTCAAACGCTCAGTCGAGCCGATGCCCGTCATGGTGCATGACTGCAGGCCCTAGCAAGGGGGGTGACTCTTGTAAGAAGATCCTGAAAAACGTATCGCTCTAACGGGAGAAATACGTCACGAAGGAAGGATGGTCTCAGCTATCGCGTTATCCGGTTGAGGAGCTGGATCGTTGCGGACCAGCGCTCAACGTCTCTTGTGTTCAACTCAACCTTATCACCGGATCAAGCGCGCCACCCTCGGGCCCCACTGCAGGCCACTGATGCGAGCAAAGAGCCGTTAGGACCAATCGAGCGGTGAGGGCCTGATCAAACGTCTCAACCACGCACCGCGTTGGACATGGCCTCACTAGCTGCAACTGTGCTCAACACAGTTGTGTTGCAATAAGCCGGCTTGATAAACGGCTTTTTTATATCTGGTGGCAGACGGGGGCACTTCGCCAGCGACTGCTACCGAGCCGGAGAGGCCTCGATGCACTCCATCGTGCCGAAGGCTTCACCACAAGGCCTGATGCCATCGTCTTGCAAAAAAAACGCCGGTACTCCTACCGGCGGTGGAACATCCCGTACCCATGCCTTGCGTTCCACAAAGTCTGGCTACGGCTCCAAGCTAAGGACGATGGCGTGTACGTCAGAAGGCCTTAGCAGTTCTTAGGAACCTATTGAGGAGAGGCAATCGCAAGCTTGCGCTTGAGGTCCTCGTTCTCGTCCTCCAACTCCTGAATGCGTGCTTTGAGTTGATCCACCTCAGACGCTTTCACGCTCAAGGTTGTGATCGTGGCGTGATAGGTCGAGGGAATCTCCTTAATCCAGGAATCCAGATCGCTGTGTTGCATGGTTCAACGCCCTTGCTGGCCGCACGCTACTGCTGCCATCGGCTCCCAGCCAGAACCTCTTAAACCGCGCTATCCACCAACTGATGGCGGCTGCTCACCAACTCACCGGTGCACTTCACCGGCAGCAGCTTGGAGTGACCACCGCTGTACCAAAGCTCCACCAAGGCCGCGCCTTTGATCTCGGGGTTAGCCCCAGCCAGCAACCAGAGCTCGTCATGCAGCACCTGGGTCTGATCCGGCATTCCCACGTACCAAGGGGCCTCGGGGTCAGCCGAAAGCTCCTCGTGGAGAAGCAACAGCGCCTCCAGAACGTCAGCAGCCAATTCAGGCGTCATGCCTCCATCCAGGCACAGCGCCTAGCCCTTAATCAAGCAGCAGAAGTACCGAGCGCTGACTTCAGCGCCGCGGCATGCCCTCAGCGGGATGGAGGTGGCGCAGCAGCTCTGCCGGATGGCAATGGGACTGGCGCATCAGCTCCTCACGCCAGCTCCAGACCGCCTGCTGCACCGCAGGGCGGACATGGTGGGAACCAGAGCTGGACGTCGAATACATGGCCAATGGACGGGTGATGTCTTCAGGGTTGGGAGACCAACAGAAGTGAACTGTCCGCTCTGAACACCTGCGAAGAAATAGGTATTGATGCGCTCTCCCGTCAGGACAACGCGCATTCGCGAAGCAATTTCCCCATCAGTAGCAACGGAAACCAGATTCTGTGAACTGAGTTCAGATTGAACAAAAGAGGAGGGCTGCAGCGGTGACAGTGATGTCCATCACCCCAAGACCTTCAGCCATGGAAATCCTTGCCGTCATCGCCATCGTCGGTGCAGCGTTCGGCGGTGCCGCTGCCATGACCAAGAAGTGAGGCGTTAACGCTCCAGAGGAAACCTGAACCCCCGGGGTATACACGGGGGTTTTTCTTTGTCCGAGCGTGTTGTGGGCAGAACCGGCAGGCCTCTGCACAGTTGGACGGCAAGCCCATGCCGCAGGAACCATGCCCCGCTCGCGCTTGATCCTCCTGGCGCTCCTGGGCCTGGGGCATGTACTCCCCGCCCGGGCCGACAGCACCCTCGCCTAGTGCCAGCTCAGCCGCCATGACCACACCCTTGCGGTGGAGTCCGGCCCCTGTCAGTTCTCCCAACGCCAGGGCAACGTCAACGTCCTGATGGGCCAGCGCTGGGCCTTTCGCTTCCCGGCCGATCAGCAGGGGCAGAGCTATCAGCGCAGCGCCAGTGTCCAGGGCCTGCGCTTCAACCGCGAGGGCGACTACACCTTGAGCGTCTTCTGGCGCAAACCGCTGCAGTGCCGCGGCAGCAAGGACGCCATCTCGGTGGCCTATACGACAAGCGGCGCTGATCTCGCCATCGGCGATCAACACATCGCACTTGACCGCGCCCGCTCCGGCAGCGGCGCCCGCTACACCGCCCGCGGCGTGGAGCTCTGGGAGCACCAGGGCACCACCCGGATCGACTGGTTCGGGACGAAACTGAGCTGCGAGAGCAACCTCGCTCATCACCTGAGCCTGCCCAACGCAACGGACTACGCACTCCCATCACCAGTTGCGAGGACCTTGCCATCCACGAGGTTCTTCAAAGGCTCGTGAAGCTGTGGCAGCTGCACTGGACGCTTGAACCGCTCCTGGCGGATCCAAGCTCAAGACACCCAGGCAGAGCTAGACCAGAGACAGCCACGGAGAGGCTGATGGACCCACTCACCGACGGCATCCTGCTCGCGCTATTCATCACGGCGACTGTGGTGGCCGCTCATAAGACCAAACGGCCTGGGCCATCAGACACAAAACCGTCCTGCAAGGCCTTCTATCGGAGTGGCGACGACCACCCAATGCGTCATTGCTAATTCAAGGAATGACACAGCCAAAAGGCGCTTGAGATCACTCACTGTGATCGGCGGCGAGGGAAAGGCCGCCGTCCTTGTTGAGCAGGAGAAAGGTCACCGATCTCAAGCAACTCGACGTAATCCTTTGCGCTTGCGAAGTCTTCGCAATAGGCACAAAGACCATCGCGATTACAGGCATAAAAGATTTTCTCAGCGCTGCTCACACCTGGCACTGAATGAATCGTCGAGCCTCGAGCGGACCTGTATTCGAGCTTGGCCATAGGATCACCTCAAAGCTAGGAGCAAATACTTGCCTTTCATCTTTTCTTAATTTTATCACTGGGGGCAAAAAATCTTGTCTTGATCAGAGATCCGGTCTTCTTTAGGCAATAGTTCTCATGGCTATTTGGCCTCTTCGCGGTGGAGCCGAGGGAAATCCACCGGAACACAGCAGCTCGGTCCAATCGTTCGAACGTCTCCATGAGCGCATCCATCAGGCCCCACCTCTGCGGCCGCGAAACCGAGATCCGCTCCGCCATGGCCGCCGGCGGTCCCTACTGGTCTGGGCAGTCGCCGTTGCAGCTCGATCAGCTGCGCTCGGGGTTTGCCTGCGCGCTGCACATGCATCAGCCGACCATCCCGGCCGGCCCCGATGGAGCGCTGATCTCCCACCTGCAGTACATGCTGGAGCACCCCGGCGAGGGGGATAACCACAACGCCGAACCCTTCGCGCACTGCTACCGGCGCCTGGCCGATCTGATCCCCCAACTGACCGAGCAGGGCTGCAGCCCGCGGATCATGCTCGACATCTCCGGAAATCTGCTCTGGGGGGCCGAGCAGATGGGCCGCAGCGACATCACCGAGGCCTGGCGTTACCTGGCCTGTGATCCCGAGATGCAA
>CAXQPR010000089.1:0-68283 GCA_964225855.1 Salipiger bermudensis
GGGGGTTGCTGCACCGGGCGGAAACGTTGATGCATTACCACTATCGCGGGACTTTGGAGGCAGATTCCTTTGATCAGTGGATTCAAATGAGACAGCCTAAAAAGGTGCCGATCTGGAAGGTGAATCTTCTGGTGTGGTTGGCGCTGTATCCGTCGGTCATGGTGTTGCTCTTGCTGGGCAATTCAACCCTTGGAACACTGCCGCTGCCGTTGAACATGTTGGTGAGTAATTTCATCACGGTGCAGGTGACTGGCCACTGTTTGGTGCCTCGTCTCAGTCATCTGTATGAGAACTGGTTGCAGACGTCCTCGATGCGCTTCACCTGGTTGGGTGTCACGTCTGTTGCCCTGATGCAGCTGTTCTTCTTGACCTTATTTTGGCGTTTGCTAGGAATGCCCTGGGCCACTTCTGGTCTCAGACCGCATGAGTTTGTGCTCGGTCTTGTTTGATGGGTGAGTTCATGGAACCTCTGCGGATCACCGCCTCCTCAGATCATGGAGAGGGTTCGTTGCGCTGGGCCCTTGAGCTCGCAGCTCTGCGGGAGTCTTCAGTGCTTGAGATCGATCCCTCGGTCTCTCGCATTGAGCTGGAGCAGCCTCTCCCAGTGATCGTCTCGAATCTGACCTTGCAGGGGAATGGCGTCATCATCAGTGGCGCTCATTCCTGCCGCATTTTTCGTATTGAGGCCGGTCGTGTCGACGTGTCGGATCTGAGCTTGTTGGATGGTCTGGCTCGCGGTGAGGACGGGACAGATGGTGCTGGCGGTGATGCTGGAATGGGGGGTGCGCTGTTCATCGCGGCCGGAGAGGTCAGTCTCCGCAACATTGCCTTTGTGGGAAACAGCGCTCTTGGCGGTGAGGGGCGGGCGCTACCTGCGGGTTTGCCCGCTTCGTCAGACCTGAATCAGGCCTCTGCCTCGGGCTCGAATCAGGGGTCCAGTCCCGGTCGCGTTGATCGCGGCAGTGTCTCCTCCGTTTTGGGATTGGCGAGGCGATTGCGCCGTTTCATGCGCTTCGGTTCCCGTGCTGCCAGCGTGAATCGCGGCTCGGCCAGTGGCATTCACGGCGAAAGTGGCAAGGGCTTCGGCGCCATCGTCTTCGCAGGGGGTGGAGGCTTTGGGGGATTTGCCAATGGCGGGAATGGGGGCAACGGCGGAAACGGCTCTCCAGAAGGTGGCCATGGTGGCAATGGCGGCCATGGCGGTAACGGTGGTGTGGGGACGTTTGGGGAGGATCTGGAGCATCTGCGCGAGCTGAAACGCCAGTGGGATCCAGATCAGATCTTGCCGACGCTTGAACCCTCAACGCCTGTTGAGTTGAGCCATTGAAGCCTGCGCCTGCAACGCGGGCTCAAAAAGCATCAGAGGCTCTGAAGTTGACAGGAATGGTCAGTCAATCATTGAGAACCCAAGCTGACGAGGCTGATGAAGCCGGCTAGTTTTTTGATGACAACGTGGATTAGCCATGACCCAAGAGCAGCTCAAGGCCTTTATGTCGAAGGTCCATCAGGACAAAAATCTTCAAGAAAGATTGAAGAATTCGAGCTCCCACGATGAAGCCCGTGCGATCGCTCGAGAGCATGGTCACGAGATTTCTACAGACGCAGAACTGCAGCCTCTCAGCGACGGTGAACTGGAAGAGGTTGCCGGGGGGGGATGGTGTGGAAATGCCTGCACCAATTGGAAGGCGACCAACGGTATGGGTACTGGGTGCTGAACCCGCTGAATTTTCTCAATGCGCAAAGCTCCTGCGAGTGCAGGGGCTTTTTTTATTTTGTGATTCCAGCAAGATGGTGAAATCGACCTTGTGTTTACACTTTTTCAAGTCTTTTTAATGCTGTTATGGCCTGGATGGGTTAATGGGTTGACCGGCTTGACCATTCGAATCACGTGAACCTCTCAAGTCACTCATCACATAGGCATAGCCCTTGACTGTGGTGCGGCCCCTTTGGAATGACAGCTTGAGATGCGATGGAAGGGTGAGAAAAGTGCAGCGGTCTTTCTTCGTTAGTCCTAGATCTATGGCCCATTCTGGATGCGCCTCGCTCGCTCCTCGTGGCAAGTAGCTGTGAAATTCGCGGACGCGCTGACGTTGCTCAGGACTGAGCTCACAAAACCATTCCAGTATTGCCAATGCTTCAGCAGACTTCTTCCCTAGGTGCCATGGTTCGGGAAAAACTTCAATAGACAATCTTGGGAGGAAAATCTGTTTCTTCATGTCGTAATCAAGGCTGTAACTTAAAGGCTGCATTCCTTCCGGGTGTGAGGCATGGTCGGCTAAGCGTGCAATCAATCCTGGAGAATGTTCTGTTGCCGAGCTGAAGTGTCTTTCCAGGAATTGCTGCATGGCCTGTGGTTGAGATGTTTGGCCAATCACCTTGATCAGCGAACCTCTTCCGCACATAAATCCAAGCTGGCTTGGTATTTCAATGAGGCTGAACAGTTCACGCAAGGGGGCGTGAGTTTTGGTGTTGATATCTGGAAAGGCTCCACACTGGATCAGAAGTTGGGAAATCAAGCCGTATGCGTCTTTCACGCTAGAGGCAGAACCCTGATTGAAGCCTTGGAAGATTCCCGCTAGCTTGGGTCGGCTGGAATCTTGGTCAAATTCAGTGAAATACTGATCAGCAAGTAAGCCTTGGTAGGAGGGTTTGTTCAGTAGCTCCGCTAGGTGATGAGCAAATTTGGGTATTCCATATCCGTGCACATTGAGAATCTCGCTTTTGCCGTAAAAAGATAAATCGATTGGCTCAGTGCAGCCTGTGTGGTTGAGTCTGCATTCAAGGATTAAGCCCGTTTGTCCTTGATTATCGCAATTTCGAAGTTTTTCGTGGGTCTCGATTAGTCTTCGATTGTGCTCGTTAATGAAGTTGGCTGGCAGGAATGGGCAGTTTTCTGCCTCTAGCCATTGAAGCGGTCGAGATAGATTTCCCTCTTGAAGATTCACGCGGTCTTCGCTCTGTGGGAAGGCTTGTTCCCTGGATGTTAGATCTCGGGTTTGGTTGCTGCATGCGTTTCCATCAGTTGTTATGTCGATTTGGTATGGCTTCATCCAGGGGGGGAAGCGATTCTCGGCGGGTGTCAGCTGCAGCTTGTCGATGGGTGGGATCTGGGTTGCTTGGGTTCGACCCATTGATTCAGCTCAGGCTGCATCACGTCGTGACCTGCCTCAAGGATCGTTGTTGTGCCTGCTAAGCGCTTCGAGTGCAACCGTGAGATCCATCCCCCTGTTAGTTCAAGGGGATATAGGCGGGATCGCTGGATTGACCTTTGCTCTGCTGGTACTGCTCGGAAAGTTATTGGTAAGTGTTGCGAAGGGAGGTGGCGCGTTGCTGAAACGATTGTCTGTCGCTTGCGTCGCAATTTTCGATCAGGTCGCAAATGCTGTAGCCCGTCCAATAGCGATTGGTGCGCGCGTACTCTCCTGGCTCATGCTTGAAGACTTCTTTGAGGATGTTGAGGTCGTGGCCGATTTGGAATGAATCTCGGGAGTCTTCGTGGCTAAAAAAGTAGTAGAAGTTGTCAAAACCTGCCCATGTGATTGCCGATGAGCAAAGTGTGCAAGGTTCATGTGTGGCCAAGAAAAGAACCTCCTTGGGGTCAACATGCTGCTCACTTTTGAGCTCGTAATAGCTGTTGATTGTTTGAATCTCTGCGTGAAATAAGGGATTCAGCGTTTCCTGATTTGTGCCGGCGATGATGGTTGAGAGGTCTTTCTTATGCAGCATCGCTGCGCCGAACAGTTTGTTGCCTTTGATCACTTCCCGTGATGTCAGAGGCACGATCTCGTCTTCCATTACCTTGAGAAGGCGATCGATCAGTCGAGGATCCGGACTCACCAGTTGTCCTGGGCGCAGATCAACCGAAGCCAACCATTTCAGGAGGCTGAGTTCAATGCCAATGAGCTGATGGTGCAGGGTTATGTGCAATTCGTTCTTACTGATTGGCTGTATCTGCAACCCACGATCACCGTGCTTCCTCTGGTTGGAGACCGCGACGCTGAGGATGACTCGCTGAGCGGATTGCTTCAACTCACCATGCTGTTCTAAGTGGACGCTGTGTTGGGTTCAGCTGTGTTGTTGGCTGGGCATGAAAAAACCCAGCGCATGGCTGGGTTTGGGAGAAAGGATTTGTCGAGCCCGGTGGCGCTTGCCCTTGGTTTCTGATTACTTGATGTATTCCTTGAGCACGCCGTTGCGGTTGGGGTGACGGAGCTTGCGCAGCGCCTTGGCTTCGATCTGGCGGATGCGCTCACGGGTCACATCGAAGATCTGGCCGATTTCTTCCAGGGTCTTCATCCGGCCGTCGTCGAGGCCGTAGCGGAGGCGAAGCACATCCCGCTCGCGTGGGCTGAGGGTGGCCAACACGCCTTCCAGGTCTTCCCGCAGCAGATTCTTGGCCACATCCTGTTCGGGATTCTCGATGTCGGCTTCGATGAAGTCTCCTAGGCGAGAATCCTCTTCCTTACCGATCGGGGTTTCCAGAGAGATCGGCAGCTGGGCGCTCTTGGCGATGAAGCGGAGCTTCTCGATGGTCATTTCCATCGATTCGGCGATCTCTTCTTCGGTCGGCTTGCGACCGAATTCCTGGCTGAGCACCTTGGTGGTTTTCTTGATCCTTGAGATGGTCTCGTAGAGGTGTACCGGCAGGCGGATGGTGCGCGACTGGTCGGCGATGGCGCGGGTGATCGCCTGACGGATCCACCAGGTGGCGTAAGTCGAGAACTTGTAGCCCTTCTCGTGGTCGAATTTCTCTGCGGCGCGGATCAGACCGAGACTGCCTTCCTGAATCAGGTCCTGGAAACTCAGGCCCCGGTTCATGTATTTCTTGGCGATCGAGACCACCAGGCGCAGGTTTGACTGCACCATCTTTTCCTTGGCCCGGCGGCCAAGCATCAGGCGGCGGCGGAATTTGATCAGGGGCATTTCCACCAGGGCTGCCCACTCCTTGGTGTCTGGCTCACGGCCGTTATCGCTTTCAAACTGGGCGGCCAGTTCTTCAAGCAGCAGAAGATCGGCGATTTTGCGGGCCAGTTCGATCTCTTCATCCGGCCTCAGCAGGCGGATGCGACCGATCTCCTGCAGGTAAACGCGGATGGAGTCTTCGGTGTAAACCCCTTTCGGTCCCACCTTGATGCTGGCCAGAGCTTTGGCTTTGGCATCTTTTTCGGCGGCAGTTGCTGCTGCGTTGTCAGCAGCGGGTTTGGCGACGGCTGCCTTGGTGGTCTCAGCAGATGCAGTCTCGGCCGTGGCAGCAGCTTTTGATGCAGTGCTCTTGGCGGTTGTGGACTTGGCTGCGCTGGTTTTGGCTTTTGTGGTGCTGGCCTTTGTGGTCTTCTTCGCCGTCTTGGTTTTTCCATCAGCGGCTGCTAGCAGTTCGTCCGCAGCAGTTTTCAGATCCGCGCCCTTGGGAAGAGCTGCGGCACGCGTTCGAGGTGTGCGGGTTTTTGTGGCCTTGGCCGGTTTCTCTTCAGCAGCAGGCTTCATTGGCTTGGCCTTTCCACTCGAATCGGCGAGCATCACGATGGATGGCTTGGCAGCGGCTTTGGCCTGAGTTTTGCTCGCAGCAGGACTCATAACGTCAAGGAGGTCAGCAGGGTTAGCGGTAACGACGGCTCCTGCCGAGACAAGGTTCGGCAGCAGGCCAGTTCAATGCAGTTCAGGCGAGCTTCAGCACCGAATCCAACGAGAAACGGAGATGCAACTGAATCAACAAGGCTTGGCTGGTGTCTGGGAGTGACGCAGGGCTGTCAGGGGCTTTCTTAGACCGGTCGACCAACGTGGGAATAATCCCTGGTTCGAGCTGCGCGTCTTCCCTCTGGACGGAACTCTGCTTGTTCCGACAACAGCGTAAAGCTGTCCAACTTCTCTATCTTAAAAAAAACTTGCGACACCTGCAACTCCGCTCCTGCAGCGGTCGTGGGAGGCGATGGTGACGACTGTGCTCCCGACCGCACGGATGATTGAGGTGGATGTGTGGCTGGAGGCGGGCCGAGACGGTCGTGCATTCAGCTATTGCGATCGCCAAAGACTTGGTGTCGGTTTGGGTGATCTGGTGCGGGTGTCCCTGCGGGGGCGTCCTCTGCAGGGTCTGGTCATCGCCTGTCGGGAGCAGGCCGACACCGCGATTGATCGGAAGCTGCAGCCGGTGCAGGCAGTGATTCAGGCGGCTGCTGTTGACCCGGCCTGGCGGACCTGGCTGGATGCCATGGCCTGTCGTTGTCACACCAGCCCCTTTCGGATGCTGAAGGCTGCTCTGCCCCCTGGTTGGCTGGGGCAGCGTCCAAGGGCTCCGGTCGCAGAACGGATGCGGTGGTGGGTGGCGCTCGTCCCGGAAGAGGGCCCAGACGCGACCGCTTCTTCTCTGCCCAGACGGCAACAGGACTTGTTTCGCTATCTCCAGGATGCAGGAGGTTGCTGGCAGAGCCAGCTCCAGATCGAGGGGTTTGGTGCCCACCTGATTCAGGCTCTGGTGAAGCGGGGCCTGGTGCAGCGTGAGCAGCGACCCTCGTCGAGCGGTGATCAGGCTGACGCTGCTCACGCTGCGCCCTTGGAGGAGCCTCAAACGCTCACCCCTGAACAGCAGCAGGTGGTGGAGGCGTTCTCCTCTCAGCCCGATGGGGGCGGAATGCTGCTCTGGGGCATCACAGGTTCCGGGAAAACGGAGGTTTATCTGCAGCTGGTGGCCCGGGAGTTGGCCGCGGGTCGCCATGCCCTGGTGCTCACCCCGGAAATCGGTTTGATCCCGCAGCTCGTGGACCGTTGCAAGCGGCGCTTCGGCGAGCGGGTCGTTGAATATCACAGTGGCTGCCGTGATCGCGAGCGGGTGCGCGCCTGGCGCCGTGCCCTTGACGCCTCTCAGCAAGGCAATGGCCCCCTGGTGGTGGTGGGAACCCGTTCCGCGGTGTTCCTGCCCCTGCACCCCCTTGGTCTGATCGTGCTGGATGAGGAGCACGACAGCTCCTATAAGCAGGACTCACCGATGCCCTGCTATCACGCCCGAGACCTGGCCTTGGAGCGGGTGCGCAGCATGGGTGGTCGGGTTCTGCTGGGCAGCGCCACCCCCTCCCTCGAAACCTGGACCCAGCTTTCTCCTGCAGGCCCTTTGGCCTTGGCACGACTCACCCGGCGGATTTCTCAGCAGGAGCTGCCCCCGGTGCATGTGATTGACATGCGCCTCGAGCTGGCTGATGGCCACAAGCGCCTGATCAGTCGCGCTCTGATGGACCGTCTTGCCCAGCTGCCTGACAGCGGTGAGCAGGCGGTAGTTCTGGTGCCTCGGCGTGGCTACAGCAGTTTTCTCAGTTGCCGCAGTTGCGGCGAGGTGGTGATGTGCCCCCATTGCGATGTCGCCCTCACTGTTCACGGGAAACAGCCAGGGCGGCAATGGTTGCGCTGCCATTGGTGTGACCATCGCGCTGAGGTGGAGTCCCGTTGCAGCCATTGCGGTTCCACCGCGTTCAAGCCCTTTGGTGCCGGCACGCAGCGGGTGCTGGAGCGGTTGTCGGAGGAGCTGGAGGGGTTGCGGTTGTTGCGGTTTGATCGCGACACCACCGGTGGCCGCGACGGCCATCGCCGCCTGCTGGAACAGTTCGCGGCCGGTGAGGCGGATGTTTTGGTGGGCACGCAGATGCTTGCCAAGGGGATGGACTTGCCAAGGGTCACGCTGGCGGCGGTGTTAGCCGCTGATGGCTTGTTGCATCGTCCGGATCTGCGCGCCGGGGAACAGTGTCTGCAGTTGCTGTTGCAACTGGCGGGTCGGGCTGGGCGCGGCGAGCGTCCCGGCCAGGTGCTGGTGCAGACCTATTCGCCCGATCACCCGGTGATCCGCCACCTGGTGGATGGCCGCTACGAGCGATTCCTTGAGGAGGAGGTGGCGTTGCGACGCGAGGCTGCTCTCGTGCCGTTCAGTCGCGCCTGCCTGTTGCGTCTCTCCGGCGAGTCGGCTGCGGCGACGGCCACGGCTGCCAGCGTGCTGGCGGAACAGGTGCGGCCGCTTTGTGCAGCCGCCAATTGGTGGCTGCTCGGGCCGGCTCCTGCTCCGGTGGCCCGGGTGGCCGGTCGTAGTCGCTGGCAACTGCTGCTGCATGGACCGGCCGGCAGTGCGTTGCCCTTGCCTCCCGGGACGGCGCTCTGGGATTCACTTCCCCCCGATGTGGCCCTGGCCGTGGACCCGGACCCTTTGCAGTTGTGAGGAGTGCGGCTTTGCGCGTGGCCGTTGGCGGCTAGGACGGCAATTCTGGATAGCCGAAGCCCAGCTTGAGACGGATTTGCTGCAGCACCAGTGTCAGGGCCAGCAGCAGCAGCACTCCCACACTGCCCAGCCCGAGGGAGCTCCAGTGCCAGCAGCGCACAGTGAGTTGATTGCGGGTTCCAGCCTGAAGGGGCCACACCAGCCGGCCGTGGTCGACAGTGGCTGTCAGGGGGCTGCTGCTGGAGTGTCCTGATCCCTGCAGGGGCGCCACGCTCACGCTCAGTTCGGGCAGTGGAAGGTCGGCAAGCCCTTCGAGATTGACCACCAACTCAAGCCGCTGTTGCACGCCCACCAGCCAGTTGCGTTCCTTCAGCTGCAATTCCGGCGAGGGCAGTGTCAGTCCTGCCGCAGCTCCTGCTGTGGTGATGGTCGTGCCCAGGAGTTGTTCGGCGGCTGCAGCCCGCAACACAGGCGCTTCAAACCGCTGCACCCCCGAAGGCACACTGCCTGGTCCCTGGGACCAGGCAGACCCATCGGCCTTCAGTTTCTGAGCGAAGGCGGTTTGCCAGGGCAGTAGTCGTCCGGTGCCACTGTCGCTGGTCCAGCCCAGCTTCACCCGGTCAGGACCAACAAGGTCGATGTCGGCATTCAGCCGGCCGCAGCTTCCCAGCAGCAGGGTGAGCCCGATCAGAACGGCGATCACCACAGCGGCAAACCCCGGTGCAGCGGCCTGGGTCGGTCCAGTCGGTGGCGGCGGTGGTGGTGGCGGACCCTGGTTGCGGCGCCGGCGCATCGACCGGGGGCGTTCGCCCATCCGGGCAGCCATCTCCAGGGTGGGAAGCTGCATGGACCAGCTTGACGGACGCTGCAGGCTCGGAGCTTCCAGCACTTCCAGGAGCTGCTTGGCCCGCAGGCGCAGATCGCTGTCCCGACAACGGGTGAGCATCCGGCAGGTGCTCAGTGCCTTCGCCTCCTGCCCCTGCCCCATCCAGGCGGTGACCATCAACATGCGGATGCGGGCTCCTTCGGGGTCCGTGATCGGATGAGCTTCAGCCAGAGGCTCAAGCAGCTCGAGGCACTGGCCGTAATCACCCCGCTCGAGAGCGGCTTCAGCCGGGGCCGTGGGCAAGCTCATCGATCAACCGCGACCCATCACCATCGTGCCGATGCCTGCATCGGTGAACACCTCAAGCAGCAGGGCGTGGGGCACGCGGCCGTCGAGGATATGGGCCGCGGCAACACCCTGGGCCAGGGCCCGAATGCAGCATTCGGTCTTCGGCGTCATGCCCCCAGCCACGATGCCGTCTGCAATGAGCTGGCGCGCTTCCGACAGCCGCAGTTGGTGGATCAGCGACTCGGGATCCTCGCGATCCCGCAGGATCCCGGGTGTGTCGGTGAGCAGGATCAGTTTCTCCGCCTCCAGAGCTGCGGCCAGTTCCCCGGCCACTGTGTCGGCATTGATGTTGTGGGCGGTGCCATCACGGGTGGCCGCCACACTCGAAATCACCGGTACGTAACCCTTGTCCAGCAGTGGCTCGAGCACGTCAGGGTTGACCCGCGCCACATCGCCCACCAGGCCATGGCTGCCATCGCCCCAGGGGCGCGCTTCCACCAGCATGCCGTCACTGCCGCTGAGGCCGACGGCCCTGGCGCCGAGTTTGTTCAACCCGTTGACGATCTGTTTGTTGACTCGGCCGACCAGCACCATCTCCACCACATCCATGGTGTCGGGATCGGTGACACGGAGTCCGTCGCGGAACTCGGCAGGAATCTCAAGACGTTTCAGCCAGGTGTTGATCTCAGGCCCTCCGCCGTGGACCACCACTGGTTGAACCCCCACGCTGGTCAGCAGGGCGAGGTCGCGAAACACCGCTTCACGCAATTCGGCGTGGACCATGGCAGCCCCGCCGTATTTGACCACGATCCGCCGCCCGGCGAACCGCTGGATGTAGGGCAGGGCTTCACTGAGGACGGAGACCCTCAGGGTGTCGTCGCTGGCCATCGCTCGTGTTCACTGCCCTCCATGCTGACCTGCGACCGGGGCCGCCGTCTGCAGAAGTCGGAGATCGATGCGGTCTCCCCCAAGATCCTGGAGATCGGCGTGGAGGCCTTTGGCGAAGAATCGCCCCAGCCGCTCCTGCTTGTCGGTCCAGCGCTCAAGGCTGACCGCACCGAGCTCAAAGCGAAGTCGCAGCCCGTAGCCATCGGGTCCGTTCAGTTCTTCAACCTCCAGCAATTGGGGCGGGGTGTCGTCATCCCAGAGCTTCAGGGCTTCCAGGGACGATTCCAGATGGGCTTTCTGGCCGTAGCGCCAACGGGTCACATCGGCCAACAATTTGCCCAGCTCCGGGGCTGCGGCTTCGCGCTGCTCCTTGAAGGTGCTCGCAGGCACCACCCGTTTCGCCGGCGGCAGCTCGGATGATTTCAAGGCAAGGCCCCCCAGCAGAATCGGGATCCCGTAAAAAATGGTGGGAAGGCTGAGGTTGGCGTTACCGCTGCCGTAGGCCACGGCTCCCACCACGGTGAGCACGCCGCCAGCAACGGTAATCAGGTTGCCTGGTGAGAACAGATCTTTCATGGAGACCACTCTGCTGCACCTACCCCGCAACTGCGTCGCTCGCGCGAGAATGGCTGCAGACCCTGCACAGGCTTGATGGAGAGCAGCTCCCCCGGCCGCGATGATCAAACCGACCTCGCCAGCTTGATCAGCGATCTGGATCAGGACCGGGCCTGGTTGCTTCAGCAGATTGACAGCGGTCGCTGGCCCGAGCTGCGCCTTGACCTTGCCGCTCTGGAAAGGGAACTGGGGCAATTACTGGTGCGCGCTGCAGAACGCCTGGAGGGCGATGCAGGGCGCACCTGATCATTCCGTGCAGCCGTCAGAAGGGAATGTCGTCGGTATCCGGCACCAGCGGGGCACTGTTCCACTGGGCCGCCTCAGGCGCTGGAGCAGCAGCTGCCGGAGCGCTCTGACGGACAGGTGCCGGTGCGGCCTGGCGCTGGCCCTGCGGGGCCATGCCAGCGGTCGGCGCTTGACCGCCTCCCTGGGGTTGCGCGGGAGTGCCCGCGCCAACGGGGTGGAGTCGGGACAAGGTGAATTCAGCCTTTTTCTCCTTGGTGCCGTCCTGGCGGGGCACCGTGTTCATCCGCAGACGCCCTTCGATCAGCAGGCGCTGGCCTGGCTGCACCCGGTTCTGCAGATCCTGCGCCAGGTTGCCCCAGCCCACAACCTTGAGCTGACCCGGGGGATCATCGGGACGCAGGCCATCAAACCGCACCTCCATTTCGGCGATCGGGGTCTGGTTGTCCTGGGTGTAGCGAAGGGTGGGTGCCTGCATCACCTCCACTTCGAGCACGCAGTGATTCATCGCCTTCCGGTGCGTTGAAAGAGAGCGCCATCCTGATGCAAGAGCCGCGGAATCGCCAGGTTCATGTCTGGCTGCTCGCTGGAACGGGTGAGGGTCCCCCCTTGGCGAGCGCTTTGCTGGCCAGGGGTTTCCAGGTCAGCGTGAGTGTGGTGACTGAGGTCGCGCTTCGGCCCTACAGCGCGCTGCCCCTCCATCATCGATGGGCTGGTGCCCTGCCCGGTGTCGAAGCGATCGTCGCCCGGATTCAGCAGGCCAGGGTCGATTTGTTGGTTGATGCCACCCATCCCTTTGCGACCCAGGTGAGCGCCCAGTTGGTTCAAGCGGTCGGTCAAGTCTCCTGCCCCTTGATTCGCTTCGAGCGGGCGTTGGAGCCTGCTCCTGCTGCGCAGGTAATTGAGCGGGTGGAGGCGATTCCCAGCGCCGCTCTGGCGGGCAAGAAAGTGCTGTTGGCCTTGGGTGCCCGTCATCTTGGGGCCTTAGTGCCTCCCTTGCGGGCTGCTGGTGCCCAACCGCACGCCCGGGTGCTGCCAACGCCGCTGGCGTTGCGCCAGGCGGTCGCCGCCGGCCTCGCTGATGAGCACCTGGCTCTGCTGCAGCCACTCCAGGGAACGGTGCCGGGTCGCCTTGAAGAAGCGCTCTGCCGCCACTGGCAGATCGATGCCGTCATCTGCCGGCAATCGGGTGGCGTCACCGAGCGTTGCTGGCATCGCGTGTGCTCCGAGCTGGGCCTCGACCTCTGGACCCTGCGCCGTCCTGCCCCACCCGCGTCCGTGCCGGTGGTGCATAGCGTGGAGCAGCTGCTCACCCTCTTGGGCTGATCGCCATGGATGCCATGACCGCTGAGCCTTTGGTCCTGGTGCTGACCACGGAAGCGGATCAAGGCAAGGCCGATGCTCTTGCTCAGGCGCTGGTGGAGCAGGGATTGGCCGCCTGCGTCAGTCGATTGCCTGTGCACTCGACTTATCGCTGGCAAGGCCAGTTGGAATCCTCCCAGGAAGTGCAGCTGTTGATCAAAACCACCCGTGCCGGCTGGCCTCGTCTTGAGCAGGGGTTAAGGGCGCTCCACAGCTACGACACCCCTGAACTTCTCCACTGGGAGGTGCAGGCTTCGGCGGCCTATGGCGCCTGGGTGCTGGAGTCCGTCTCCCAGGCGCCGTAGGCGCTCAGTTGAGGTGGGTGCTCGCCAGGGTCTTGAGGCACTCCTGGGAGCGGGCGCCCAACTGGGTGACGATCTGGCCCGCGCAGAGGGCCCCGAGCTGGCCGCAGCGTTCCAGCGATTCCCCTTGGGTGTAGGCGTGCAGGAAGCCGCCGGCATAGAGGTCTCCGGCCCCTGTGGTGTCCACCAGGTCGCCAATACTGAATATTCCCACGTCCCAGCGCTGATCGCCGCTCAGCACCACGGATCCCTGCTCGCTGCGGGTCACGGCAATCACAGAACAACGGCCGCGCACCTGCTCAAGGGCGGTTTCGAAGTTGTCGGTTTGATACAGCGACTTGATTTCGACCTCATTGGCGAACAGCACGTCCACGTGGTTATGGACCAGTTCAAGGAAGCTGTCACGGTGCCGGTCGACGCAAAAGCCATCGGAGAGCGACAGGGCGACCTGGCCACCTGCGGCCCGACAGGCTTCAGCACCCGCAAGGAAGGCCCGCTTGGCGGCCGGGCTGTCCCAGAGATAGCCCTCGAGGTAAAGCACCTTGGTCTGCTTCACCATCGACAGATCGAGATCATCGGGTTCCAGCTGGGTGGAGGCCCCGAGGAAAGTGCACATCGTGCGCTCCGCATCTGGAGTCACGTAGATCAGGCAGCGGGCCGTTGTGGCGCCGGTGGTTGCCGCCGGCGTTTCAAAACGGGTCCCCACGGCCCGGATGTCATGACTGAAGATCGTTCCGAGTTGGTCATCGCGCACGCGGCCGATGAATCCGGTCCGTCCTCCCAGCTGCGCGATGCCCACCATGGTGTTGGCCACTGAGCCCCCGGACGTTTCCTGGCCTGGGCCACTGGCTTGGTAGAGGCTTTCGGCCTGTTGCTCGTCAATCAGAGCCATCCCACCTTTCTGAAGGGAATGGTTGTTGAGGAAGCCGTCGTCGGTCTGGACGAGCACATCAACAATGGCGTTGCCGATCCCTACGACATCGAGGGTGGCGTTGTTGTTGAAGCGGGATGCGCTCATCAGGGGTGGCTGCGTCGTAGTGCGCAGTATCACCCCTGATGGTTCTCGACTTGGATCAGGCGCTCAGCAGGGCGCGTTTCGGGCCGTGGATGGGATCTTCCACCACGATCGTCTGGTCGCGGCCGGCACCGAGCGACACGATCGCGATCGGCACTTCCATCAGGTCCGCGAGAAAGCGCAGATAGGCCATGGCTTTTTCGGGCAGGTCCTCAAGGGTGCGGCACTCGGCGGTTGAGCACTGCCAGCCGGGCAGGGTCACGAAGATCGGTTTGCAGCGGGCGAATTGCTCAGCACAGGAAGGGAAGTGCTCGATGCGTTCACCGTCGAGGTCATAGGCCACGCACACCTGGAGTTCATCCAGTTCGTCGAGCACGTCCAGTTTGGTGATGGCCAGGCAGTCGAGACCGTTCACGCCAACGGCGTAGCGGCCGATCACACCATCGAACCATCCACAGCGACGACGGCGACCGGTGGTGGTGCCGAATTCGCCGCCGCGGTCGCAGAGGTGGTCATTGAGGCTGCCCTCAAGTTCGGTGGGGAAAGGCCCTTCCCCGACGCGGGTGGTGTAGGCCTTGGCCACACCAATCACCCGGTCGATCAGGGTCGGTCCGACACCGGCACCGATGCAGGCTCCACCGGAAATGGGGTTGGAGGAGGTGACGTAGGGGTAGGTGCCGTGGTCCAGGTCGAGCAGGGTTCCCTGAGCGCCCTCGAACAGGATGTTTTGGCGGTCGCGGGCGGCCTGATGAATTTCCCGGGTGCAGTCGACCACGTGGGGAGCGAGGCGCTTGCCATAGGCGAGGTACTCGCTGATCACATCCTCGGCATCGAGGGGATCGACGCCGTAGATCGTTTGCAGGAGCTGATTCTTTTCCTTCAGCGGACCGTCGAGGCGGTCGCGAAGGCGGGCCTCGTCCAGGAGGTCAATCACCCGGATGCCGCTGCGCTGCGACTTATCGGCATAGGTGGGACCGATGCCCCGACCTGTGGTGCCGATCTTGCGGTCGCCCCGTTGCTTCTCCATCGCCTCGTCGAGGAGGCGGTGGTAAGGCATGGTCACGTGGGCTGTGGAGGACAGCTTCAGCCCAGTGATATCAATGCCGTTGGCAATGAGCATGTCGAGCTCACCCAACATCACCTTGGGATCCACAACGGTGCCTGAACCAATCAGGCAAACCGTGTCGGGGTAAAGGATTCCCGATGGGATCAGGTGCAGTTTCAACACCTGATCGTCGACAACGATTGTGTGCCCTGCGTTGACGCCGCCCTGATACCGGACAACAACATCAGCGGAGCGACTCAGGAGATCGGTGATCTTCCCTTTTCCCTCGTCACCCCACTGCGCACCGATGACGACAACGTTGGCCAAAGACACTGCGGCCCGAAGCCGCCAATCTGCACAATCAAGCAGTTTCGCAGCTCCCCCTGCCTTCGGTCAAAAGGGTCGGGGGAATCGTTGCGAATGCTGCTGCGCGTCAGCTGCCGCGGACTGCTGCTTTTTCAGCTTTGCCCAGTTCCTTGTCCACCCGTGAACGGAGGGTGTCGGGCAGAGGACGGTTGGCGTAGGTCTTGTAGTGACCTGCCAGGGAGTTCAGCGCTGTTTGCATCGTGGTGAAGGAGCTGAGGCCATTCACCTGGGGCCGGGGGCGATAGCGCGACATGTAGTCGTTGATCAGATCGGTCGCAGCGGTCTCCGCCTCGGCACGGCCTTCGTCGTCCTGCGCCATGGCGATCGTGGATTGCAGGGTGTGCACCACGGCCACCGTGTCTTCCACGTAATCCCCGGTGAGGGTGGAGGCCCCTGCGCCGGAACAGGCTGTGAGCATCAGGCAGAGCCCCAGGCAGGCCGCCAGGGTCAGGCTCATCAGTTGTCTGGACAGGCGATGCAGGGCGGAGAACATGGACGCTGCTCTGGATTCAGTCGACTGTAGGGGTGGTGATGTTGTTCATCACCTCCTGGAGGACCGTGATCGCCTCGCCATGGGGCAGCACCTGGGTTTCGCGGGTGGCTCGCTCCACAAGTTCCACCTGGCCGTTCGCCGCATCGCGTCCCACGACAAGTCGCCAGGGGATGCCAATCAGATCGGCATCTTTGAATTTCACCCCAGCCCGTTCGCTGCGGTCATCGAGAAGCACATCGATACCGCTGGATTGGAGGGTGCTGTAGAGCTGCTCGCCCAGCTGGAGCTGGGCTTCGTCCTGCATGTTCGCCACCACAATCACCACCTGGAACGGGGCGATGGCCAGAGGCCAGCAGATCCCGGCCTTGTCGTGGTGCTGTTCCACGGCGGCCTGTGCCAGGCGTGAGACGCCAATGCCGTAGCAGCCCATCCAGAAGGCTTCCTGACCGCCTTCGGCGGTGGTGAAGGTGGCGTCCATGGCCTGGGAATACTTGCGTCCCAACTGGAAAATGTGGCCCACCTCAATGCCACGACGGGCCATCAGGGTCTGGTCGGGAGATTGCAAGCAGCGGTCGCCAGCCTGGGCGTTGCGAAGGTCGATGGCCTTCGGGCTGCAGTCGAGCGTGCTCCAGCTGCTTCCCCAACGGTGTTGATCGGGTGTGTTGGCGCCGCAGACGAAGCGGTCGAGCTCCGCAGCGGTGGGGTCGGCAAGGCGAAGGAACTGGGTATTCCAGCTCTTGGCTCCCGTCAGGACGCTGTCGGGAAGGTCGGGGCCGAGGGCGCCAAAGGGCCAGGGCTCCAGCCCTTGGTTGTTCACCTGCTCGATGCTGATCGGGGTGATGTCGAGCACGCCAGCACCGAGGGCTGCGCTGACGGCATTGACCAACTTCACCTCGTTGAGTTCCTGATCACCGCGAAGGCTGATCAACACCGGTTGCTGGGTCCCGGATTCCATCCGTGCCAAAAGCACCAGCACTTTGACGACCTGGCTGGCGTCGAGTTCCTGGCCGCTGCAAAGCTCGTCGATGCTGGCCTGGTTAGGCGTGTCGATCACCCGTTCAGCACCAGCCGGCAGGGGGCTGGCGGGAGTGGGAATGGAGACGGCTTTCTCCAGGTTGGCGGCATAACTGCCGTCTTCACTGGTGAGGATCAAGTCTTCTCCGGCTTCCGCCGTCACCATGAATTCCTGTGAGGCTGCCCCGCCAATGGCCCCGCTATCGGCTTCGACGGCCACTGCCTGAAGCCCGCAGCGTTCAAAAATGCGCCTGTAGGCGAGATCCATCTCGCCGTAGCAACGCCCCAGGTCTTGCTCGTCGGCATGGAAGGAATAGGCGTCTTTCATGATGAATTCGCGCCCGCGCATCAGGCCGAAGCGGGGGCGGATCTCATCCCTGAACTTGCTTTGAATCTGGTAGACCGTCACCGGCAGTTGGCGGTAGGAGCGCAGCAGTTCTCCTGCCAGGGACGTCACGACCTCCTCGTGGGTCGGTCCGAGACCGACCTGACGCCCCTGGCGATCCTCCAGGTGGAACATGATCCCCTCGCCAGCGGTGTAGCCCTGCCAGCGCCCGCTGCGTTCCCAGAGCTCGGCGGGTTGAAGCTGGGGCAGCAGGGTTTCCAGTGCCCCGGTGGCATCCATCTCCTGCTGCACGATCGCGCTGATCTTGCGCAGCACGCGCCACATCAGTGGCAGGTAGGCATAGATCCCGGAGCCAACCCGACGGATGTAGCCGCCGCGCAACAGCAGCTGATGGGATGCGATCTCCGCGTCTGCGGGTACATCCCGCAGCGTCACCAGCATCAGGCGGGAGACGCGCATGGGAGTGGGGATGCAAAGGAAGCGGGAAGCTATCACTGCTGCGCCTGATTCCCTGTGCCTGGAATGCCGTGCGTGGGCGATCAGTGAACTGGCACGACGGGCCGCAATCAAGGCTGCAGCATGAGTCTCAACTGCTAACGTCCGCGAGACATCAAGCCTCAGAAGGCCTTCTGCATGTTTCCCCGTTCGGTTGATCCCACTCTTTCTGCGCCCGGTCTCAGCGTTGAAGGTGGTGCCGACGTTGATGCCGTGATGGCCCGTTCCGAGTCACTGGTCGGTATCGAGGAGGTTCAGAAATCCCTGAATCGTTCGCGAGCTTCGGTGTATCGGTACACCAACACCGACCCTCGCAACCTCAACCCTCCTTTCAATCCCCGCAAGCTCAACCCTGAGTACAGAAGCGATCAAAAGGATCCGCTCCTGTTTCACCCGAATGAGGTGGCGCGCTTTGCCAAGGATGTGCTTCGGATCAAGGAAGTCACCGTTGAGGTGCTCAATTCCCCGTCAACCGCCACGCAGCAGTGTCTGACGGCGATTCTCGAAGAACTGCGCATGATTCGATCCCAGCTCGATGGCCTTCAGGTCAGCCCTGCCGATCCGTCCGATCTGGCGGCGCGGCGCGAGCGTCAGGACCGACCTGCCGCCTGATGCCGTAATCGGTGTCATGATGAATCCAGCATGGACTGTTTTGCGGTCTGTGTCGCTCACTCCCGTCTCTTCTCCGTGAACGCCTGAGTGAGTTGTCCTCTCTCTCCCCTGCATGGACCCCGAGCCTGCCAACGGTTCTCAACTCGAGCCCTCTCCGCCTGAACCTCCTGGGGGTGAAACCCTTGATCTTTCAGGTCCCTCGTTGCTGCTGATCGGCTTTTCAATCGCCCTTGCCACACTTGGTTTTCCTGTGGCCGCTGTGATCGTCGATCGTCCTTCAGGATCAGTACCAGCCCCCATTGCGCAGGATCGCGATGGATCTTCACTCTCTTCTCCCCTCGCCGTCACCAGGTCTCGTCAACCTGGTGGTTGAGATTCCTGCAGGCAGCCGGAATAAATACGAATACCTGGAGTCTGCGGGAGTGATGGCCCTGGACCGAGTGCTGCATTCCTCGGTCCGCTACCCCTTCGACTACGGCTTCATTCCCAACACCCTGGCGGAAGACGGCTCGCCCCTCGACGCCATGGTGATCATGGAGGAACCCACCTTTGCGGGCTGTTTGATTGTGGCCCGTCCGATTGGTGTGCTCGACATGCACGACACCGGTCATTACGACGGCAAGATCCTTTGTGTGCCGGTGGCCGATCCGCGTCAGAGGGGCATCGAGAGCATTCGTCAGATCGCGCCCAACCAGCTTGAGGATGTGGCGGAATTCTTTCGGGTCTACAAAAACCTTGAGGGCCGGGTGACTTCGATTGGTGGCTGGCGCGATGTTGATGCTGTGCAGCCCCTGCTGAGGGACTGCGTCGCAGCCGCCAGAGCCTGAATCAAGCGCGCCGATGTTCGGGATGGATTCGTTGCAGATGCGTCAGAAAGGGCCCACTTGCTTGTAAGTTGGTGCGCGCCCAGCATGTGAACGACCCGTGCCCACCATCCGTTTTGAGCAGGAAGGCCAGCAGGTCGGTTGCATCGAGGGGGCCAATCTGCGCAAAGCAGCTCTCTCTGCAGGTATCAACCCCTACAAGGGCCTGAACAACCTCAACAACTGTGGTGGCGTCGGTCAGTGCGGCACCTGCGTGGTGGAAGTTGTCGAAGGTGCCCAGAACCTTTCTCCTCGCAGCGACGTCGAAGAGGTCTATCTCGCTGATCGCCCTGCGAACTACCGCCTCAGCTGCCGCACCAGCGTCAATGGCGATGTGACCGTGCGCACCCGCCCTTCCGATGGCGTGGGCAAAGGCTCCAACAGTCTGCTGGGTGCTGTGAAGAACCTCTTCGGCAAGTGATTCTTGGCTGAACCGCTCCGCGTCTGGAGTTATTCCCGCTGCTCAACCTGCCGTAAGGCTCTGGCCTGGCTTGAGCAGCAGGGAATCGATGTCACCGTGATGGACATCACTGAAACTCCTCCTTCCCGCGCCCTACTTGCGGAAGCATCTGCTTGTTTCGGCAGTCGTGCTCCTCTTTTCAATACCAGCGGTCTTAGCTACCGCGCTCTCGGGTCGGCAGTCGTCAAAGCAATGAGCGACGACGAAGCCCTTGATGCCCTGGCTGCCGATGGCAAGTTGATCAAGCGTCCATTTCTGGCGTTGGCCGACGGCAAGTTTCTGGTGGGCTTCAAGCTGGATCAGTGGACTCAGGCATTTCAGAGCTGAAGCTGAGTCCGTCCAGTTCGGTGATCAATTCGGTCACGCCGCCCTGCTGCCGCAGCTGACGAACGCCCGAGCGCTTCAGTTCTTCAAGGAAGGCCGAGACAAGTTCTTGACTGCGGTCAAGGACCGGGCCCTGTTCCAGGGTGTGCGCCAGTTCATCCCAGAAGCGGTCGAGAACATCGATCGAAAGGTCTTCCATGGTGATGTCCCGTTTCCCCAGGCGATCCCCTGCGGTGCGGGACAGCCCCAGCAGGGCGTCCACCATGCCCCCGGCCAGCTGACGGCTGAATTCTGTTTCTGCCCGTTGAAACGGTGCCAGATCCCTCAGCGGTGCTGGCACCATCACATCATTGACGCTGCGTTGCAAGGCATGGCCGAACAGCGCCACCAGTTGAGGCCGCATGCCTGGGCCCACTTGAGTCAGCAGCAAGGGAAGCCACAGGCGCAGCAGTTCCGCCAGTTCCCGCTCACCGTTGTCGTCGAGGGTTTGGTGGCTGCGCAATTTCCGGATGCGCTGCGGTAGCTGCGGCGATCGCACCAGCTGTTGCATCGCATCAAGTAGGCGCACCGTCAGCACTTCGAACAGCTCCAGGGCCAGGACGGCAACAACGGCACGACTCACCACCGTGCGCAGAGGTTCGAGTTGGATCAGTTGCGCGTTGGAGAGGCGTTCGGTGACGGGGACCACCCGCAGCACGCGCCAGAACGGCAGCAGCAGTGGTAGGTCGATCCAACGCCGCAACAGGGCATCACGCCAACGAATCCTTGGGTACCGCCGCTTCAGGCGAATGGTGCGCAGCAGGATGTCGAGCAGAAAAAGGATCTGGAAAGGAACGTCGATGCGCCAGGAGTGGTCGATCGGTAACCCGCTCTCATCGATGCCGCGCCAGTAATTGGTGGCTGCCAGTGGAAGGATTCGACGGTTCCAGAAGGCCCTTTCCTGCTCCCAGTTCGTGCTGTTGAGGTAGGTATCGCCCAGGAGATAAGCGGCGGCTTGTTTGGGTGAATCCCTGCCGGCCCTGGCTCTCAGGCGGTTCTTCAGTTTTTCGAGTGTGCCGGCATTGCCAGAGCTCACGAAGGGGTTTTCATCGATCAGCTGGCTGTTGTGCACCACCATCTCCAGCCGTCGCTGCCGGGCGGCTTTGCTGTCGATGCCTTGCTCAGCCGCGATTTGCTCCAGTTCGCGGAAGTGGGCGATGTAGGCCGTGGTGTCCCGGTGGGCTTCGATCCCCTTCACAGGGTCGTAGATCGGGGTGATGTCGGGTAGCCAGGGCAGGGGGATGCCCAGGCTGACTGAGGGCAACGGATACAGGGTGCGTTGCAGCCAGAAGCTGCGCAGCGGCACATAGGTGACGTCGAACAGCACCCAGGCCAGGTTGGCCGCGGCCACCAGCGCCACAGCTTGGTCCCAGCGATGCCAGAAGCGGCCCGCCGCAGTGGTCTGCAATCCTTGCCAGCGGGGGCGGACCATGAGATGTTTCGCCGACTTCCAGGCTAGAAGCAGTCGCGAGTCGCGCCTATCCTGCTCACAACATTATTTTTTGAGCCGAGTTGGCCGACGAGCAGAAGGACGGGCAATCCAACGGAGAACCGTCATTGGATCAAACCCCTCAGGGCCAACCTCCAGAACACGAGGGTTCTAAATCCCCAAAGGCTCATCCCTTCTGGGACTTCTGGGCCCCTGTTCTGTTCACCATCGCCCTCTATTTCGGCTTGCGTCACTACGTCGCTGAGGCGCGCTTCATTCCTTCCGGTTCGATGCTCCCCGGATTGCAGATCAATGATCGGTTGCTGGTGGAGAAGCTCAGCTATCGCACGCGCAAACCGAAACGGGGAGAGATCGTTGTTTTTAACGCCCCCCACGCCTTTGATCCTGCGTTGCGCAGTCCCAATCAACCATCGGGTCTGCAGTGCACATTGGCCAACATTCCTGTGATCGGTCTGCTCCCTGGCTTGAGACATAACGCCTGTGACGCCTACATCAAGCGTGTGGTTGCCATTCCAGGAGACCAGGTTGTGGTCAATCCTCGGGGCGAAGTGACGCTCAACGGTGAAGCGCTGAAAGAGCCCTATGTCACCAATTACTGCAGCCTGGATGACCAGGGAATGAGTCGCTGCGGCACCCTCAACGTGACCGTCCCCGAAGGCCATGTGCTGGTGCTGGGCGATAACCGTGCCAACAGTTGGGATGGTCGCTATTGGCCTGGTGGTCCTTTCTTGCCTGAGAAAGAGATCCTCGGTCGGGCCACCTGGCGCTTCTGGCCCTTCAAAAGGTCCGGCGCTCTGGGCTCCTGAGGCCACAAGCCACCACCGCACCATGCATCACCTGGCCCAGCAGGGGGTGGTTGGCGCCCCTTGAAGCGTTGGGGTGATCCAGCGATGCGGTCCAGCGTTGATGGGGGTCGAACAGCAGCCAGCGCCTGCTGCCGATCTGCAGCTGTTCTTCCGGCTGCTGAAGCAGTCGCGATGGGCCGAAACTGAGAGCGTCCCAGAGTTGCGGGATTGACCATCCCCGCTCCTGGACAAGCCGTTGCCAGAGCGTGGGCAGGACCAGTTGGTGCCCCACCAGTCCCGTTCGTCGCTGCCCGGGGGGGAGAAGGCAGTCTTCGCGGTCGAGAGGTACGGCCTGCACGCTCACGGCCGTGATCACATCGTTTTCCAGCGCTTCGATCAGGGCGATGCGATCGCCGGGACCGCCGAGGGAAGGCCGCACGCACCATCCCTGGGCTGTGGGACTGAGCTGGTTGCGGTCGGTCACCAGGTGCCACCAGTGCACGCTGGCCTGGGGACGCACAGCTGTGTGTTGCAGGAGGGCCACCCCTTCAGCTGTGGAAAGATTCATCGCCACCAACTGTGACTGGGGGAACAACCGCTGCAGCTCGAGGAGTTGCCCCAGTGGCAGGGTCTCGCTGGCGATGGGATCCATCGGCCATCCAGCTCGCAGGGTCTCGACCCCTTCGCGCACCATGCCGCCGCCCTGGAGCTGGGGATCCCGTGGGGCCACCAGCACGGGTGCAGCCCCCATCTCGTTGAGCAACAGGCTGCGTTGCAGCAGGCCTGACGCTGGCATGGCATCGCCGTCACAGAACCCGATGGCCCCTTGTTCCAGCAGGTCGCCATGGCAACTCAGCTGGTCGCCGGCACCATCGAGGGTGAGCGCACCCCAGAGGTGGATGCGCACGTCATCGTTTGTGTCGCTGCTGAAGCCATGCAAGCGTTCCACCCTGTCTCGCCAGGCTTTGGCCCGCGGCAACAAGGCCACTTGGCCGTAGCCAGCCCTTGCGGCGGCATGGCGCAGGCTGGCCAGATTTTCATGGTGTTCGCAGAACGGTTCCTCCAGCACGGAGTGGGGATCAACCAAGCAAGGAGCCAGCAGCTGATCCGCTGCCTTCTCGATTGGCACCGCTTGCTTCGCTCCCTGGGAGCGGGCCTCCTCCCCGAGGGCAACAAGCTCTCCGTTGACCAGCAGAGCAGCTCCGTTGTGGATTAAGTCCTGACCGCTGCCGACCAGGACCCTGACGGGATCGAGCAGAACGGTCAGGGGCATCGGCTCAGAGGGCTCCGGCAGCGGTGCGATCCAGCACCCCACCCAGATGGGAGGTGAGGTTCAGGCAGGTCACTACTGCAGGCTGGCCCGGAACGGTCGGCATGTCGACCACTGTCACGCCGCCGTTGCCCTGTTTCACCGCCCAGATGTCGGCGGGGGTGAGACCCAGCAATTCGCAAAGGATCGTTTTGTTGACGGCGTCATGGGCCACCACAAGGGCTGTTTCCGCGGGGTCGAGGCTGTTGGCAATCGTGTTCCAGGTGTTGACCGAGCGCTGCCACACGTCCTGGATGGTTTCCCCTTCCGGCATCTGAACGGTTTCAGGAGTGCGCTTCCACTCCTCCAGCAGCTCACCCCATTCGGCTTTGATTTCCTCCTCAAGCTTCCCTTCCCAGAGGCCATGGCCGATCTCCACCAGGCCCCGGGTCACGGTCATGGGCACGCCAGGGTGGGAGCGCAGGATGCCCTCCGCGGTCTGGCGGGGGCGAGACATGGAGCTGCTGTAGGCCCGCTGCAGCGAAACGTCCTCGAGGAAACCTCGTGCGGCTTCCGCCTGAGCATGGCCGTTCTCATTGAGGGGGATGTCGATCTGACCCTGGAAGCGACCCTGGCGATTCCAGTTGGTTTCCCCGTGGCGCACCAGCACCAGTCGGGCACCCTGACCTTTCTTCGGCAGGGACTGCCCCAGATGCGCGGTGTTGTTCAAACACTCGATCTGCACCTGTTGGCCTCCACCACTCTTGGGGCTCAGGTTGAACACCGACAGGGAGGCGTTGTCGATTTGCAGTCGGCGGAAGCCTTGTTCTGGCTCACCGAGAAGCACCAGCATCAGGCAGCGGAGGATGGCGTTGTGGCCGACCACCAACACCGTGTCATTGCTGTCAATGCTGTGGCGCTCCAGCAGACGGCTCAGAAAATCTCTGGCCTGCACCATGAGTTCTGGAAGCGGTCGATAGCGACTGCCGTCCTTCCGGGTCAGTTCCAACTCTTCCGGACACTGCTTCCAAGTCTTGAATCCGTCGGGGTCCTGGGCGGCGCGCTCATCGGCGCTCATGCCGCTCCAGGGCTCCAGATCGATTTCCAGCAGTCCGTCGTCCATCACTGGATCCAGGTCTCCACCCCAGGCCTGCAACAGGCCCTCACACGTGGAGGCTGCCCGGCGCAGCGGTGAGCTGTAGGCGGCTGTGATCGACACATCCTTCAGTGCTATGCCGGTGCTGCGAGCCTGCTCCTGGCCTTCCGGGGTGAGGACGGACAGGTCATCCCTCCCCTGAATACGGCGCTCCACGTTGAAGCTGCTCAGGCCGTGGCGCACCAGGAGGAGACGGAGAGACAACGGTTGGGGGATCGAGGCGGGGCCATCGTATTGGGGGGTGAGAATCGGTTCATCTCGCTCTGGATCTGTTGAAGTCCACGCCGACTGGTCGCCGGTTGTCTTCCAAAGGACTGCTGGCCCTGATCTCCCTGGTTCTGGCGATGAGCGTGTGGGTGCTGGGTCTCAGAGACAGCCTCAGCCGTGATTCCGTTGCACCGGCGCTTTCGCTGCAACAGCAGGAGAAAGCATTGCTGGCCGAGCCGGCTCTGCCGGAGCCGCTCAAGCCCCTGCTGGTGGGCGTTGATCCCTCTGCGCAACTGCTGGATGCCCTGCTGGAGGTGCCTCTGGATCGGCTGGATGATCGTCAGCGTCTGCTGCTTGCTTCGCTGACCAGCGATAAGGCCCAGCGCCAGGCGGCCCTGGCCCTGCCGATTCAGACCTCAGACCTTCTGGAGTTGCAGCAGGCCTTGCTCCGGCATCAAGAAGGTGCGGCCCTGTCTGAGGCCAATGCTGCTCTGCTGGAGGCTCCCCAGTTCGATCCTCTGCTGAGATCCCTGGGATGCCGTGGGCTGGGTGGCACGCCAGCGCAGTGCATTGACCCTCGCGCAGCCGAAGTGGCGGCCCTGGCGAGTCGCCGCTTGCTTTTGGCCGAACTTCTCCCCATTTCTGCCTTGCTTCTTGGTGTGGTGCTTCTGCTCAGGCACCTTTGGTTGGGCGTGCGTGGACGCAATCCCAGTTGGCCTCCCCTGGTCGGGCCTCTGCTGACACCCGCCGATATGGCGATCCTGGTGGCCGGTGGTTTTGTGTTGCTCGGCGAGGTCTTGCTGCCGGTCTTGGTCAGTCCGCTGATTACGGTGATCTCGCAAGGGCTATCGGGTGCCCTCGGCCAGGCGGTGGTGGTGCTGGTGGGTTACGTCAGCCTTGCCATCCCGCCGCTGGCGATCCTCAAGCTTCAGCTGCAAGGGTTGGGCGGCGAGCAGGTTCCTGCAGGTGGCTGGTTGCAATGGCGCCTCTCGCCGGTGTTCCTCGCCCTACTTCAGGGCGCGAGGGGCTGGTTGATGGTGATGCCGGCGGTGGTGTTCACCGGTTGGTTGATGGGCAAGCTGCTTGGCGATCAGGGCGGCAGCAATCCCCTGCTGGAAATGGTGCTTCGCAGCGACAACCCCCTGGCTCTGGTGCTGTTGGCCCTCACTGCTGTGGTGCTGGCACCGCTGTTTGAGGAATTGGTCTTTCGTGGGGTGATGCTGCCTGTGCTGGCGCGTTGGCTGGGCCGCGGCTGGGGGGTTGTTCTCAGTGGTTTGGTGTTTGCCGTCGCCCACCTGAGTATTGGGGAGTTGCCGCCCCTTCTCGTGCTGGGGATCGGTCTGGCCATGCTGCGTTTAAGCAGTGGCCGACTGCTGCCCTGTGTGGTGATGCATGCCTGTTGGAACGGTGCCACGTTCATCAACCTGATCCTGCTGGGCTCCTGACCTTCAATTCCCTTCCAAACAGAGGGGTTTGCGGGCTTGCGGGAGGTCTTTGTGGGTGGTTCACTAACCCCATTGACGCCTCCATGTCGTGAGCGCCCTTCCTCAGCCACGCATCGTCCCGGCCGAGCGCGCCTCAGCGTCTGGCGCCTTTGAGCTGATTCAAGGGTCGATGTCGGCCCAGAAAGTGGCGCGTCAGTCGCCTCTGCTGGCCGGTCTGCATCGGGTCGCCGATGGATCCCTCTGCGGGGTTGTGTTGGCCGTGGTTGCCCTTTCGGGGCTCACGCTGCATTGGCAGCACCGCTGGACGGTGGCGTTTCGTCAGTTGGAGGACACCCGCAACCTCTCCCATCGCCTCACGGAATCCACGGCGAATCTGGAACGTCACTTGCTGAAGCAAGCCAGTCACCCCGGCACCCTGGTACCCACAAAAGTCTCCAACCTCGTTTATCTCGATCGCCCCCAAGCCGAAGCCACTGTTTCTGAAGCTGATCATCTGGCCATGATTCAGTCCTGGATGGACCAACCGATCCAACAGGGGTACTGACGTCATGGGGGATTCCCAGGATGAGGGGCGTCGCCGGCAACGTCGTTCGCGCCAGCGGGTGATCGCCCTGGAGACCGTCCCCGCATCACGCATGCGCTGGGTGTTTGCCTTGCTCTGTCTGGGCCTGGTGGGTCTGATGGGGCGTATGGCCTGGCTTCAGGTGTTCCAGGCCTCCACACTTGAAGCACGGGCCCGCAGTTTTCAGACCCAGAAGACGGATCCACTCGGGACCCGGCGCCCCATCGTCGATCGGGCTGGACGGTTGGTTGCCCTCGATGAAGAGCGCTTTCGCCTCTGGGCCCATCCCAACAACTTCCGCTTCCCTGGGGACGACCCCACCCTGGTGCGTCCGCCCCTCGATGTCGCCCGCCGTCTCTCTGGTCTGCTGGCCATCCCGATGGCAGAGCTGTTGAAGCGCATGGGCGATCGCCCTTCGGGGATCCGCCTGGCCGAAGGCATTGATCCGGAGACGGCGGCGGAGATTCGTCGTTTGGCGATCAGCGGTGTTGACCTTGAGCCTTATCCCTACCGCGTGTACCCCCAGGGGGATCTGTTCGCGAATGTGGTCGGCTTTCTGAATCTGGAGCGGGTTCCTCAGGCTGGTCTGGAGCAAAGCCGCAATCGCGATCTTCAGCGCCATGAGCAGGCCCGCAGCCTGCGGCGCGGCGCCGATGGAACTCCCTTGCCCGACAACCTGGCCCCCGGCACCTTCTTCGGCGATGACCTGCGTTTGCAGCTCACCCTGGATGCCCGTCTTCAAGAGCTGGCTGCTAAGGCCCTTGCTGCTCAGGTGAAGGAGTGGAAGGCGAAGAAGGGTGTGGCCATCGTGATGGATGTGCGCAATGGCGAATTGCTGGCCCTTGCCTCCACGCCCACTTACGACCCCAATCGCTACTGGGAGTTCCCAGCGGCCCGTTTCCGTGAGTGGTCTGTGCAGGATCTTTATGAGCCTGGTTCCACTTTCAAGCCGATCAACCTGGCGATTGCTCTTCAGGAGGGCGTGATTCAGGCGAATGGCAAGGTCAATGACATCGGTCAGCTTCAGATCGGCGGCTGGCCGATCAACAACCACGACCGTCAAGCCAACGGTGTGATCGACTTCCCCACCGTGCTGCAGGTGTCGAGCAATGTCGGCATGGTTCAGGCGATGCGCAACCTCAAGTCATCGCTCTATTGGGATTGGCTCGCGAAACTCGGGATTGAATCGCGGCCCGATACGGATCTTCCCGGCGCCATTGGTGGGCAGCTGAAGACGAAGGAGCAGTTCACCACCCAACCGATTGAGCCGGCGACTGCCTCCTTCGGTCAGGGCTTCAATTTGACTCCCCTCAAGCTGGCGCAGTTGCATGCCTTGCTTGCCAACGGTGGACGTCTGATCAGTCCCCACATCACCCGTGGCCTGCGCTCCGGTGATGGGGTGGCGCGGGTTGATCGCTCCCAGGGGGTGCCGTTGATGCGCCCTGATGTCACCCGCACCGTGATGGCTTGGATGGAGTCTGTGGTGCAGAAGGGCAGCGGTAAGGGCGCCTTCACCCCTGGCTATCGGATTGGTGGCAAGACCGGTACGGCCCAGAAAGCTCAAAACGGCATCTATGTGCCGGGCGCCAAGATCTGCAGCTTTGTGGCCACCTTGCCGATCGAAGATCCCCGTTATGTGGTGCTCGTTGTGGTGGATGAGCCCCAGGGGGGCAACGCCTACGGATCCACTGTGGCGGTGCCGGTGGCCAAACAGATCATCGATGGTCTGTTGGTGATCGAGAAGATTCCCCCCAGCGGTGCCCGAACAGCCCTTGAACCCGCTTTGGCCCCGGTGGTGAAACCGGCTGGTTAACGGAGGGATGCCAGTTCGTGAGGGCTGGCTACGTTACGGGCCTAGAGCCTTCCTGTGCATCCATGGCTTCTCTTCTTGAACAGCTGTCCGCCATGACCGTGGTCGTGGCGGACACCGGTGACCTTGAGGCCATCCGTCGGTTCACCCCTCGGGACGCCACCACCAATCCCTCTCTGATCCTGGCGGCTGCACAGATTCCCGCTTATCAGAATCTGATCGATGAGGCGTTGCGCTCGTCCCGCAAGCTGATCGGCGAGAACGCTCCCGTCGAAGACGTGGTGCATGAAGCGCTCGACGAGATCAGTGTGATCTTTGGCAAGGAGATCCTCAAGATTGTGCCGGGTCGCGTGTCCACGGAGGTGGATGCCCGTCTCAGCTTCGACACCGAGGCCACCATCGCCAAGGGCCGCAAACTGATTCGTCTCTACAACGACGCTGGCATCAGTAACGATCGGGTGCTCATCAAGATCGCCTCGACCTGGGAAGGGATCAAGGCCGCTGAAGTGCTGGAGAAGGAGGGAATTCACTGCAACCTCACCCTGCTGTTCGGCTTTGCTCAGGCCGTGGCCTGTGCTGAAGCGGGGGTCACCTTGATCTCACCCTTTGTTGGTCGCATCCTGGATTGGTACAAGGCCGAGACTGGTCGAGACATGTACCCCGGCCCAGAAGATCCCGGCGTGCTCTCGGTCTCCCGCATCTTCAACTACTTCAAGACCTACGGCTACAAGACCGAGGTGATGGGAGCCAGCTTCCGCAACACCGACGAAATTGTTGAGCTGGCGGGCTGTGATCTGCTCACCATTTCACCCAAACTGCTGGATCAGTTGCGCAGCATCGATGCACCCCTGACCCGCAAATTGGATGGCGCCAACCCCAGCAGCAGCGAGGCACAGATTCATGTGGATCGCTCCCGTTTCGATGCCCTGATGGCTGATGACCGCATGGCCACCGACAAGCTCGGCGAAGGCATCAAGGGTTTCAGCAAGGCGATCGAAACCCTGGAGGCCCAGTTAGCCCATCGTCTGGCAGAACTGGAGGGCGGCGCTGCCTTTCACCATGCCGTGCAGGAGATCTTCCTGCTCAACGACATGAATGGCGATGGCTGCATCACCCGTGATGAATGGATGGGCAGTGATGCGGTGTTTGATGCGCTTGATCTTGACCATGACGGCCGTCTCACCCCTGAGGATGTGCGTCAGGGATTCGGTGCCGCTTTGACTCTGACGACGGCCTGATTCCCTCGTCCTTGACTGCGTCATGCTTGGTGGTGATGCATAGGCTCCCTTTCACGTAGGGGGCCTTTTTTCGTTTTAATGCGGAGACTGGCGGGGCAGAGAGATTGAACGCACTCGACACCATGCGTGCGCTTGCGGCCAAACGCGAGGTTCGCGTCGCCGAAGCTGGGGAAGTGATCTTCGCTGCTGGCGAAGCGGGAGCGTCGATGTTTGGCCTGCTCGAAGGTCGTGTGCGTCTGGTCTGGACAACCGAGAACGGCCTCGAGGGGTACGAGTTGATCTCTGCTGGAGATGTGTTTGGCGCTGGGGCTCTGGTGACGCCTGACCATCGTCGTTTGAGCACAGCAACAGCGGAAACGGCCTGTCGGCTGATTGAGATGAATCGGGAGAAGTTCCTGTTTGCCGTTCAGGAATCGCCCATGTTCGCGATCGAACTGCTGGCGTCTGTGGATGAACGGCTTCGTGACCTGAAGGTGCACGACCGTACCTGATTCGGCGATGGCGGATCTGCAGCCCCAGCTCCAGGTGGTGTGGTTCAAGCGTGATCTACGCACCGTTGACCATCGCCCACTGCTTGAGGCCTGTGCCCATGGGCCGGTGCTTCCCCTTTACATCGTTGAACCCGAGTTCTGGCGGCAACCGGATGCTTCAGCCCGGCAGTGGGAGTTCTGTCGGGAGTCGTTGGAGCATCTCCGGTGCGAGTTGGCGGCGCTCGGGCAACCCCTGGTGGTGCGCTGCGGTGAGGCCGTCACTGTGCTTGAACGGGCGAGACGTTCTCTTGGCATCGCCGCTATCTGGAGCCATGAGGAAACCGGCAACGGCTTCACCTACGACCGGGACCGTGCGGTGCTGGCATGGACACGGGATCGGGGAATTCCCTGGATCCAGATTCCCCAGTTCGGTGTGACCCGGGGGTTGAAACGACGCGAGGGTTGGGCCCGGCGCTGGGAGGAGCGCATGGCCGAACCGTTGGCACCCGCGCCCCTCCAGTTGTTGCCACTGCCTGCGCTGGCTCCAGGCGACATCCCCACCGCTGAGGCATTGCAGTTGCTCCCTGATCCCTGTCCTCAGCGACAGCGGGGTGGGCGGGATTCAGGTCTGCAAGAACTCAGTGATTTCCTGACCTCTCGGGTGCAGCACTATGCGCGCAGCATCTCCAGCCCGGTGGTGGCCTTTCGGGGCTGTTCCCGTCTGTCGCCCTATCTCACCTGGGGTTGCCTTTCGATGCGGGAGGTGGTGCAGGCCAGCCGGACCCTCAGTGGTCGTGGTGTCAGCAGTTTTGGCTCGCGTCTGCATTGGCACTGTCATTTCATTCAGAAGCTGGAAAGTGAGCCGGCGATCGAATTTCACGACTTCCATCCCTTCATGCGGGGAATTCGGCCGATGGATGCGGAGCGGTTTCAGGCCTGGATGGAGGGCCGTACCGGCGTTCCATTTGTGGATGCCTGCATGCGTGCCCTTCTGGCCCATGGCTGGATCAACTTCCGCATGCGGGCGATGTTGATGTCCTTCGCCAGCTATCACCTCTGGCTGCCCTGGAGGGAAAGCGGTTTACACCTGGCGCGTCAGTTCGTTGATTACGAGCCGGGTATCCATTGGAGTCAGTGCCAGATGCAGTCGGGCAGCACGGCGATTAACACGATCCGCATTTACAACCCGGTCAAGCAGGGGCAGGACCATGACCCCAACGGCTGCTTCATTCGTGAGTGGTGCCCTGAACTGGCCTCGCTTCCCAATGTGTATCTGCATGAGCCCTGGAAGCTGGATGCTCGGCGTGCAGAACAGTTGGGTTGCCGTCTTGGTGTTGATTACCCTGCCCCGCTCGTGGACCCAGCGGCCGCGGCGCGCGAAGCGAAGGACCGCATCTGGGAGATTCGCCGCGCTGCGGGGTTTGACCGGATCGCCGACGCCATTCAGCAGCGGCATGGTTCCCGACGGGCCGGTCTCACGCCTGTGACGACGCGTCGCCGTCGCCGTTCCCGCAGTGCGCAGGAGGGGGGGGATCAGCAACTGCAGCTGGAGCTTTAGCCCCGCTTCAGCAGGAGACGTTTGATCACCCGCTGAGCGATGTCGCCGTAGCCCATATCGCCGGAGAGAATCTGGGCAATGCGCTGGGGTGCCGTCGGCCGTTTGATGCCCAGCTGATAGCCCACTTTGGGGAAGCGATAGAAGACTTGGGCAATGCGCCGTCCCCAGGCCATCGAGTCGCCCCAGCGTTCGCGCATCCGCTTGGAGTATCGGCTTAGATCCTTGGCCTCACCGCGCAGCCATTGATCGAGGCAGGAGGCTGCCTCACACCCGCTCATCAAGGCGGGGCGCAAGCCCTCGGCCAGGAACGGATCACACAGCGAAGCCGCATCGCCGACGGCAAGGATTCCCTCTCCGTGCAAGGGCTGATGGCCATTCCAGACCCGCAACGCGGCCTGCTGGCGAAGACCGGCATCAGCGGCGAAGCCGAGATCTGGCAACAACTGGCGCAGGATCGTGTCGCTGTCGGCGCCATGGCGGCCGATGAAGGTGCCCACACCCACGTTCACGCCATCGCCCATGGGGAATGCCCAGGCGAATCCGTGGTGCACCAGTCCGAATTCGAATCGGGCTGATCCCTGCTTCAGGCTGCCGCGACCCTCCAGACGCACCGATGTGGTGCTGGCCAGATGCAGACCGCTTGGGCCCAGCCCGAACCGGGCCGGCCACGGGGATCCGGAACCATCGGCAATCACCACGGCACGAGCGGCATGGGTGCGTCCGTCAGCCGCGCACACCTGCCATTGGCCCTGGGGGTCACGTTGCAGGTCTGTGACCTCAAAACCACTCAGCAGTTCGGCGCCGTTTTCGATCGCTTTGTCGATGAGCAGTGCATCGAGACGTTCTCGGCGCACGATCCAGAACGGAGCGGAGCCCGGGAGTTCTGCGACCACCGGATCGGTGAGGCACCAGCTGAATTCCACCCGCTCGATCACCTCGTCGACGGCGGGGGAGAGGGAGAAGGGAAACCATTGCTGCACGGAAGCGGCCATGCCACCTCCGCAGGGTTTGATTCGACAGACACCGTTGGCCTGGGAGCCGACATCGGTGCGCGAATCACGCTCAAGCAGTGTGACCCGATGGCCGGCATGACTGAGATGAAAGGCGGCGGCAGCGCCAGCAGCTCCGGCGCCGATCACCACCACGTCGGAGCTGCTCACCCTGAATTCCGCGATCAGACCTTGAGGATGTCAGCCTCTTTCTCGGCCAGGTGCTTCTCAAGGATGCCGATGTACTTGTCCAGCGTCTTCTGAACGCTGTCCTGTTCGTCGTGGCTTTGATCCTCCGAAAACTCGCCGTCTTTTTCCTGCTTCTTGATCTTGTCGATCGCGTCGCGACGGATGTTTCGGAGAGCCACCTTGCCTTCTTCGGCGTATTTAGAGGCGAGCTTGCAGAACTCCTTACGCCGTTCCTCGGTGAGAGGCGGCACGTTGATGCGGATGATCTTGCCGTCGTTGTTGGGGGTGAAGCCCAGTTCGCTCATGGCGATCGCCTTCTCGATCGAGGCGAGGGCGCCCATGTCGAACGGCTGAATCTGAATGGTCTGGGAATCCGGGGTGGTGAGCGTCGCCAGGGATTTCAGAGGGGTGTCGGCGCCGTAGTACTCCACTGAGATGCGATCCAACAGAGAGGAGTTGGCCCGTCCGGTGCGGATGGTGTTGAACATGCGTTGGGTGGCTTCCACCGACTTCTGCATGCTTGCTTCGAGGTCTTGCTTCGACATGACGAGATTCAGTTGCTGATCCGGGAACCGATGGGCTCACCAGCTACGGCTTTGCCGATGTTGCCAGGTTCGAACAGATTGAAGACCACGATGGGGATGTTGTTGTCTTTGCAGAGGGCGATGGCCGTGCTGTCCATCACCGCCAGCTCTCCGCTCAAGACCTGCTGGAAGGTGAGGTGCTCATGCTTCACCGCATCGGCGTGTTTGGCGGGATCCTTGTCGTAGACCCCATCCACCTTTGTGGCCTTGAACACCACGTCAGCGCTGATTTCTGCAGCACGCAGTGCTGCGGTGGTGTCTGTCGTGAAGAAGGGATTGCCGCAGCCCGCGCCGAAGACCACGACGCGACCCTTCTCAAGATGGCGGATGGCCTTGCGGCGGATATAGGGCTCCGCCACTTCCTGCATTTCGATGGCGGTTTGTACCCGTGTTTCCACCCCAGCCCGCTCGAGACCGTCCTGAAGGGTGATGGCATTCATCACCGTGGCCAGCATGCCGACGTAGTCGGCTGTGGCCCGATCCATTCCTGCAGCAGACCCCTTCAGTCCTCGGAAGATATTGCCGCCACCCACCACGATGGCGAGCTCGGTGCCACCGGCCATCACCTTGGCGACGTCGGAGGCAATGGATTGGACGATGGCGGGATCGATTCCATATCCCTGATCACCCATCAGCGCCTCGCCGCTGAGTTTGAGCAGGGCACGCTTGTAAGCCATTCGTCCACCAGATCTTTTTGACAGTAGCAAGGGCCTTTTCGCCTGCCTTGCGCTCCTTCAGCACTGGTCACTGCTGGAAAACGCGCTTGGATAGAGCAACTGGGATCAGCCAATGCCAGATGACGGCACACCGCGCAGTGGCGTGATCGCCCGGCTGACTCTTTCCGCTCTTGACCGTGCCAGTCAGGATCCCTCCTGCTGGAAGGATCCGATCGTGCACCGGGCCCTGTTGGTGAGCGGTCTCTCCGTGCTCACTGCAGCACTCGGAGTCCTGAATCACGATCTCGAGCAGTCTTGATCCTGCCTTACAGCTTTAGAACTCAATACCGGCCTGGGCTTTGACGCCCTGTTCCCGGAAAGGGTGGTGGATCAGGGTCATCTCCGTGACCAAGTCGGCGGTCTCCACAAGGGTGGCGGGAGCCCCACGACCGGTCACGGCGACATGGCAGAGCTCCGGCCGCTCGCGCAGGCCTTGGATCACGGAGTCGGCTTCGATGTAGCCCAGTTTCAAGGCCACGATCAGCTCGTCCAGCAGCACGAGTTTGTAGCTGCTGTCGCGCAGGTAGCCCAGGGCGGTCTGCCAGGCCTCCGCCACCAGCTGTTGATCGCGCTCGCGGTCCTGGGGTTCCCAGGTGAAGCCTTCCCCGAGGGCATGCCAGGCCACCTGGTCGCCGAAGGCCTTCAGGGCTCGTGCCTCGCCAGGCTCCCATCCCCCCTTGATGAACTGCACGACCGCCACCCGTTCGCCATGGCCGAGGGTGCGCAACACCAGGCCGAGTCCTGCGGTGGTCTTGCCCTTGCCCTGGCCGGTGAACACCAGCACCAGACCTTTTTCTTTATTGCGTTCCTCCACCCGCTGACGCTGCACTTCCTGGCGACGTTCCATCCGTTTGCGGTATCCGCTGTCGTCGGTCTCGGGCGCGAGCTTGCCTCCCATCCCCAGTTCAGCGGCTGCCTGATCGAGATTGTTGGTGCTCATGCGGTGACGGATGCGGTGGGACGGGAGGCGGTGATGCGCTGCAGGGCCTTCCCTGCCAGCAGCTCCTGCTCCACGGAGCAGAAGCCAAGCTCCTGCAGCTGGGCGGGAAGGTTGTCCTCCAGCATGGCGAGGGCGGTGTTGGTTTCAAACAGGGCGCAGAACAGCTGCTGAGGAATGCGCAGCCAGGGACCAGCCGGATGCAGATCTACCAGCACCAGCCAGCCACCTGGACGAAGCAGTCGCAGGCATTGACGCAACACCAGCTCCCGTTCCCGCCGCGGAAACTCGTGCAGAGCGACACTGAGCTGAATGGCATCAAAGCTGCCGTTCTCCAGTGGCGGGTCCTCTGCCAGGCCCTCCACCCGGTGCAGGTTGGGATGGCGCTTTTCCGCCAGCTCCAGAGCAAGTGGTGAGACATCCAGGCCGGTGACCTGGAATCCGGCATCGAGCCACGGTGCTGCAGCTTCGCCGCTGCCACAGCAGAGATCGAGCACCGCGGCGCCGGGCTGGAGCCTGGAGTGCAAGGCGTCGACGCCCAACCCTCGCAAGCGCTCCACACCTCCCACGCTGAGGGACGACACCGCCGTGACGGTGTCGTAGATCCAGCGGTATCGGTATGCCAGGGGGCGGAGAAAGGAGGTCATTCAGTCAGGCCAGATGGCGGGCGAGGGCCGCATCCACCGCTTGCTGCTGGTCGCGACGCGTGATCCAGTGGTGGTAAGTGCGGGTGTGAATCGCAACGGAGTGGCCCATCATTCTCGCGGCCACAGTGTCGGGGAGGCCGATGTGAATCGTGCGCACAGCCCAGGCGTGCCGCAGGTCATATGGGGTGAGTGGCAGCTCATAACGGCGGAACTGCTCAGCGACCCGTCGCCCGACCTGTTGCAACGTTGTATGACGCAGGTCGGTGCAGACCTCGGGCAATAACGCCGGATCCCGTCCTAGTTCGCCGAGGTTGAAGCGCTCCACCCAGTCGGGGTGGAAGGGCCACACCTGGTGTTCTCCGGTCTTGGTGGTGGGGAGGACTCGCAGCACCTGATCGCCCCTGGGTGACAGGGCACTGAGGTCGGCAAAGAACACTTCGTGATTGCGCAGCCCGTAGGTGGCCATCAGCCCGAATGCCAGCCTCCACCTGGGGTTTGGAATGCGCAGCACCGCTTCCAGAATCTCCCCATCACTGGGTAATTGGCGGAACCGGGCTCGGTGCAGGCCATAGCCCCCCGCCTCCGCGCGCCAGTTCTCCGGCAAGGCAATGCTCAGGTGTCGTGCCAGGGCCGCCAGGGTGGTGGCGCACTGCTGGCGGCTGCGACTGCCATCGCTGTAGCTGGCGAGGGTGAGCGACAACAGCTCACTGTTGAGGGGGAGTTGGCGTTCGCTGCCGATGGCTTCAAGCCGCCTCAGATAAGGGCGATAGGCGGACGTCCAGGTGGTGCGGCTACCTGCGGGTGATCGACGACGCTGTGGATCATTGAAAAAGGCCTGCTCAAAGCGTTCCAGTTCACGGCGGAGCGGGTGACTGGCGGTGGTGGTCGTGTCATGCAGGGAGCTGGCGACCGGACCTTCTGAGGCCTGTTGCTTTTTTGGATCGCTCCGGCTCCATTGCTCCCAGTCGAACTGCTCCCGACGCAGCTGCAGATCCACCAGTTGCAGCAGTTGGCGCGCTTCCTGCAGCCCCGCCGCTGTGGCACTCACCCCAAGACTCAGCCTTTGAATGCGGCTTTGCCCGGGTGTGGTGCGGCAGGGAAGGGGGCCCCGCAGATTGAGTCGACGTCCGCGTTGCTCCAGGCGGAGGCGGATCCCCTCCGCACTCAGAGATGCATTGATAGCGGCTAGATCAGCACTGAGATCCACGCTCGCAGTCATTGGGCTGCAGTCAGCACGATGGAGTCACCTTGGCGTCAATGGGGGTTACGCTCAAGCCCAATTTCAAAGAGCAGCTCTTCCATGGCCCGGGTCGGCGTCCTTCTGCTCAATCTCGGAGGCCCGGAACGGATTCAGGATGTGGGGCCGTTCCTCTACAACCTGTTTGCGGATCCGGAAATCATCCGACTGCCGATCCCGGCTCTGCAGAAGCCCCTGGCCTGGTTGATCAGCACCCTACGCAGCAGCAAGTCGCAGGAGGCTTACCGCTCGATCGGTGGCGGCTCACCTCTGCGGCGGATTACGGAGCAGCAGGCCCGGGAGTTGCAGAGCGAGTTGCGCCAGCGCGGTATTGAAGCCACCTCTTATGTGGCGATGCGTTACTGGCATCCGTTCACGGAATCCGCTGTTGCCGACATCAAGGCTGACGGCATTGAGCAGGTGGTGGTCCTGCCCCTGTACCCCCACTTCTCCATCAGCACCAGCGGCTCCAGCTTCCGCGAGCTGCAGCGTCTTCGTCAGCTGGACCCCTCCTTCCAGCAACTTCCCCTTCGTTGCATTCGCAGCTGGTACGACCATCCGGGGTATGTGCGCTCGATGGCCGAGCTGATTGCGGAGGAGATTCGCGCTTCGGATGTGCCTGAAGAAGCGCACGTGTTCTTCAGCGCCCATGGCGTACCCAAGAGCTACGTCGAAGAGGCGGGCGACCCTTATCAACAGGAGATCGAAGCCTGCACAGCGCTGATCATGAAGGAGCTGGAAACCATTCTTGGCTCCAGCAATCCCCACACCCTCGCTTACCAGAGCCGGGTAGGTCCGGTGGAGTGGCTGAAGCCTTACACCGAAGAAGCGCTCGAGGCACTGGGTGAAGCCAAGACCAGGGATTTGGTGGTGGTGCCCATCAGCTTTGTGTCTGAGCACATCGAGACCCTCGAAGAAATCGACATCGAGTACCGCGAGCTGGCCACAGAGTCTGGTGTGGTCAATTTCCGCCGGGTTCGGGCCCTCGACACCTACGGACCCTTCATCCAGGGCCTTGCCGACATGGTGGCTTCGAGCCTGGAGGGCCCGGAGGTCAATCTCGATCAGGCTGCGGAATTGCCCAACACAGTGAAGCTCTATCCCCAGGAAAAATGGGAATGGGGCTGGAACAACAGTTCAGAGGTCTGGAATGGGCGCCTGGCGATGGTGGGCTTCTCCGCTTTCCTCCTGGAGCTCATCAGCGGCCAAGGTCCCCTGCATGCCCTCGGTCTGCTTTGAGCTGACTGTCTATAGAGACTCAACGATCTTGATGCCGCCGCTTGGCGGGTGGGCCCTTAATCTGAGGATTGGCCCTGTGTGACGACGCTGTGACCCTGACTTCTGCGCCAACGGTCTCCGGTGCCTCCCTCGCGGACGGCAAGCAACGGATCACCGGTGCTGAAGCACTGATGGATGCCCTGCGCCGTCATGGCGTGGACACGATTTTTGGATATCCGGGTGGGGCCATCCTCCCCATCTATGACGCCCTTCACGTGGCCGAACAGCAGGGCTGGGTGCGTCACATCCTGGTGCGCCACGAACAGGCGGGCACCCATGCCGCTGATGCTTATGCCCGTGCCACGGGGAAGGTGGGTGTCTGTTTCGGCACGTCAGGCCCCGGTGCCACCAATCTGGTCACCGGCATTGCCACCGCCCAGATGGACTCCGTGCCGATGGTGGTGATCACGGGCCAGGTGCCACGCCCTGCCATCGGCACTGATGCCTTCCAGGAAACCGACATTTTCGGCATCACGCTCCCGATCGTGAAGCACTCCTGGGTGGTGCGCGATCCCGCTGACATTGCCTCAGTGGTGGCTCAGGCTTTCTTCATCGCAGCTTCCGGTCGTCCAGGCCCTGTGCTGATCGATATTCCCAAGGATGTGGGCCAGGAGCAGTTCGACTACCTCCCTGCCGAACCCGGTTCCGTTGTTCCGGCCGGTTTCCGTCTTCCCCCGCAGGCCGACCCCGCGTCTCTGGATGCCGCCCTCGACCTGATTCAAGACGCGCAGCGCCCCCTCCTTTATGTGGGTGGCGGAGCAATCTCTGCAGGCATTCACCAATCGTTGGCGGAGCTGGCCCATCGTCATCAGCTTCCGGTCACCACCACCCTCATGGGGAAAGGTGCCTTCGATGAAAACGATCCCCTCTCGGTGGGCATGCTCGGCATGCATGGCACCGCCTACGCCAACTTCGCCGTCACGGAGTGTGACCTGCTGATTGCGGTTGGGGCCCGTTTCGACGATCGCGTCACCGGCAAGCTCGATACCTTTGCGCCCCGAGCGCGGGTGATCCACTTTGAGATTGATCCAGCGGAAGTTGGTAAAACCCGTCGCGCCGAGGTTGCGGTGCTCGGCGATCTGGCCCAGAGCATGGCTCAGCTGGTGGAGCGCAGCCGCCAGCGCGATATTCGCCCCAGCACTGCAGCCTGGTTAGGCAAAATCGCCACTTGGAAGCAGCACTATCCCCTCAGCGTGCCAACGCCTGAGGGTGAGATTTACCCCCAGGAAGTGCTGATTGCCTTGAGGGATCTCAGCGTCGGGGCGATCGTCACCACCGATGTCGGCCAGCATCAGATGTGGTCAGCGCAATATCTGCGCAATGGGCCCCGTCAGTGGATCAGCAGTGCCGGTCTGGGCACGATGGGCTTTGGCATGCCTGCAGCCATGGGCGCCCAGGCGGCATGTCCCAATACCAAGGTGGTGTGCGTGGCGGGTGACGCCAGCATCCTGATGAACATTCAGGAGCTGGGAACTCTGGCTCAGTACCAGCTGCCGGTGAAGGTGGTGATCGTCAACAACCAGTGGCAAGGAATGGTGCGCCAGTGGCAGGAGAGCTTCTATGACGAGCGCTATTCCGCTTCGAACATGCAGACCGGCATGCCTGATTTCGTCGCCTTGGCTCAGTCCTTCGGCGTGGGTGGCCTGCGCATTGACGATCGCGACAACCTTGTGTCTGGGCTGCGCGACGCTCTCGCCGCTCCAGGACCGATGGTGATTGATGTGAGGGTGCGTCGCGGCGAGAACTGCTATCCGATGGTGCCCCCCGGTTGCAGCAATGCCCAGATGGTTGGTCTCCCGACCCATCCGGAATTGGCCATGGATGCCACTCGCAGCTGCGGCTCCTGCGGTGCCGTCACGAGCCATGAGCATCGCTTCTGCCCCTCCTGCGGAGCTTCGCTTTGAAACGCGGGGGATTGTCCGTCGTCGCCTGGATTCAACGTTGCATGGCCTTCTCCTTTGTGGTGATGGCCTTGATGGCGTTGGCTCCCACGGTTGATGCCGCTGAAGTGCTCCAGGTGCGTTCGTCGTCTTTGCTTCAGATCGGTGATCGCAACCGCAACTACACCGTTCAGCTCGCCTGCCTTGAGGTAGCGGATACTGATGAGCAGGCCGCAGTGTCCTACCTGCGCCAGGCGCTGCCTCGCCGTCAGCGGGTGAACCTGCGACCTGAAGGCTCCGTGGACGGGACCCTGCTGGCCCGCGTCACCCCCCTGGGTGCTGATCAAGATCTGAGCACGGCTTTGGCGGAGGCCGGGTTGGCCCGGCTCAGCTGTGGGGCAGCCTGACCATGGCGCGCAACACCGTTGCAGCTGGCGTGGTGATGGTTCCGTGTCTGCTCCTGGGTGCGGCGTTCATGAGTACCGCGCTCTGGACTGATGCTGCTGGTCCCAATCGCCCGCTGGCCTTAGGCCTCGGGGCGATGCTGTCGGGAGCTGGTCTGCTGGCCTATTTTCTGCCGGGGTCAGAGCCTGTGACAAATCAGGACGAGGCGGAAGGCGATCTCTAGCTTGAAGCGGCTGGGATCGCATCCCCATGGCCCTTGCCTCAGACCCTTCTTCAGAAGCTCCTTCGGTGGGTGTTCCACCGCTGAAGAAGGTGTTTCTCTCCCCCGCATTGCAGGGATGGAGCGACAAGTCGCTTCGCTGGCGGCCCCTGTTGTTGCTGCTGGCCAGTCTGCTCGGGTGTCAGGCGATGGCCGCCAGCCGACAGATCACGGCACCGGTCGCTTTGGTCATTCCCCGGGGACTGGAGGGGGCACGTCACTCCTTCCTGCAAGGGTTATCTCTGGGAGAACAGGCCGTGCGTGCCTGTGGTGCCACGCCGACCCCTCTGATGATTCAGTCGCTGGGTTGGGATGGTGACCCTCGCGCCCTTTTTCCCACCAATGGCGATGGACAACCCTTACTCCCGTCTCTGGTGGTCGCGGCCTATGCCGCAGATCTACGCACCTACAGCCAGCTGGCGCAGGACGGCGATGCAAGGGTGTTGCTCGCCCATCAGCGAGGGGCTTCGTTGGATGGATTAACCGCACTGGATGAACAGGGGCGGCTATGGCCGTTGCTTCCATCCCGGGAGGATGATCTGCGCGCCCTGGCGCAAGGGGCGCTCGATCGAGGCTGGAAGCGGGTGATGGTGGTGAGTGATCCTTCGAGCAATGAAGGGGATTGGTCTGCTGCGTTTGTGCAGCAGTTTGAGGGGTTGGGAGGCAAGGTTCTTTCCTTTACCCAGGAGAAGGTGCAAGAGCTGGATGGCACCGATGCCAAGGGCCTGGCCCTGCTTCAGAAGGATGTGGACTGGCTCGGGCCTGATGCGCTTGTGCTCGCGGCAGCGCCGAAGGGGCGGTTGGCGGGTCTCCTGAGCAAGCAGCAGCGCCGGGATGGCGTGGGCTCGCGGCCAGCCTGGGTTTGGTTGATCAGCCCAGCGCAAACCGCCGACTTGCCTGCGCAGTCCTGGCCCCAACTGGTGCTGGAGACTCCGGCCCATGGGCCGGGGTGGGCCAGTTTTTCCAAGCGTTTTCAGCAGCGTTGGGGGTATGCCCCCGATTTGGTCGCTGCAGCTGGTTATGAGACGGCTGGTGTGTTGGCGCTCACCACCGCCGGACCTGTGCCCCTGGCCAGTGATGGCACCCAGGATCCATTGGCCTGGGTGAATCCCACGGCGGATCCGCTGCCTTTATGCGAGGCGATCGAGCGCCGTCGAAAGGGTGAGTCAGCGCGTTTGGAGGGGGTGGCGAGCGATTTTGCGCTACGACCCGGCAAGGCGCCGACTGGTGTGGCGTCCTCCCGTCTGTTCGCGCCTCAGTAAGGTTTTTGAGCAAGCCCGGGGCAGTGGACGCAGGTGTTGCGCTTGAGCGAGGTTCGGCTGCCTCTCGATCATGGGCCGGAAGATCTGGAGCAGGCGATTCTGCGCCGTCTGCGCATTCCGCCGGAACGGCTGTTGAGCCATCGCCTGATTAAACGCAGCATTGATGCACGACGGCGCGAACGCATTCAGCTGATCTACAGCCTTGATGTGAAGGTGCGGGGCGAATCGGCTGTGTTGCGCAAGCATCGGGCCGATCAACGACTGCGGGTTGCCCCTGACACGCGCTATCGCCCAGTGGCCAAGGCCCCCGAGGGATTTGGTCTTGAGGGAACCACCCGCCCTGTGGTGGTGGGGGCAGGCCCCTGCGGTTATTTCGCTGCTCTGCTCCTGGCGCAGATGGGCTTTCGGCCGCTGTTGCTGGAACGGGGTCAGGCCGTGAAGCAACGCACCGCTGACACCTTTGGCTTTTGGCGCGGAAACAGCCCTTTCAATCCAGAATCCAATGCCCAGTTCGGTGAGGGTGGAGCGGGAACGTTCTCTGACGGCAAGCTCTACAGCCAGGTCAGCGATCCTGAGCACTACGGGCGCAAAGTGCTGGAGGAGCTGGTGGCCTGCGGCGCCAGCGAGGAGATCCTCACGGTGCATCGTCCCCACATCGGCACGTTCAAGCTCGCCACGGTTGTTCGCGGCCTGCGGGCTCGGATTGAAGCCCTCGGAGGTGAGGTGCTGTTCAACAGTCGCGTGACACGCCTTCAGCTCAGCGACAGCAGCGGGGAGAAGCCACACCAACTCGATGGATTGGTGCTGGCCGATGGAACGGAGATTCCCTGCCAGCATCTTGTGCTGGCCCCCGGTCATTCAGCGCGGGACTGCTTTGAAATGCTGGAGGAGATCGGCGTGGAGCTCCAGCGCAAACCGTTTGCCGTGGGCGTGCGGATTGAGCATCCCCAGCATTTGATTGATGCAGCCCGTTGGGGGGAGGCGGCGGGCCATCCGCGTCTCGGGGCGGCCGAGTACAAGTTGGTGCACCACGCCGAGAACGGACGCTGCGTCTACAGCTTCTGCATGTGTCCCGGCGGATTTGTGGTGGGGGCCACGTCGGAAGAAGGCCGGGTGGTGACGAACGGCATGAGCCAGCATTCCCGCAACGAGCGCAACGCCAACAGCGGTTTGGTTGTGGCCCTGGACGCCGATGATCTGGCCCCGTTTGAACGCTTCCCCGGGGATCCCCTGGCGGGGATTGCTCTGCAACGTGAGCTCGAGGCGCGCGCGTTCAGACTGGGGGGCAGCAGCTATGCCGCACCGGCGCAGCGGTTGGAGGATTTTCTGGCTGCTCGGCCATCCACCCGTCTTGGTGCCATCGCCGCGTCGTATCAACCGGGTGTGCATCCCGCGGATCTGGATGATTTGCTCCCCACTCCCATCGTTGTGGCCTTGCGGGAGGCGTTACCGGCCTTTGCCCGTAAGTTGAAGGGTTACGACCACCCTGATGCGGTGCTCACCGGCGTGGAAACCCGCACGTCATCGCCCGTGCGCATTCCCAGGGATGACGCGCTGGAATCCCTCAATGTGCGGGGGCTGGTGCCGGCGGGTGAGGGGGCGGGATATGCCGGTGGCATCCTGTCCGCTGGGATTGATGGGATTCGGGCCGCTGAGGCCTTGGCCATCCAAATCCTCGGGGCGGGCTGCCAGTCCAGTTGATCCTCATCCCCCTGGGCGATCAATACCCGGAAAAGGGGACGGACGAGTGGTGCACCACGATGCGTAGGGCACCCTCGTCATCACGCACGTAGCCGAAGGTCTTGTCGACCTTGCTGGTGGTGCCATCAGCCGCTTCAACATGCACCCAGCCCATGGCATTGGCGGTGTTGCCAAAGCTCTGAATCACGAAGATTTCAGGCTTACATTTCACCCAGGGGCTCCGCTTGGCCCCGGGTGTACCAATGGCAAAGCCAGGGTCGTCAAAGGCAGGATCGTCTCCCACGAAATACGACAAAGCACCACTGCGGGTGTCGCGGAAGGTGTCGTCACCTTTGGCCCATGTCGGCTTGAAGGCCACAGGACCGAACTGATAGCCGTACGCCGCATCAATGATCTCGCCAGCCAGGGGCTTGGATTTGGCCAGCCCTCCTTCGGCGTGGGCTTTGCTGATGGTGACGAGGGCATTGCACCAGGCGTCTTGGGCTGCCTTCACGTCGCTCACAGAGATGGTTCCTGACATCACCGATGGCTTGGCCTCCACGGCGGCTGCACACGTGAGCAGGGGAGTGAGGGACGCTGCGCTGGCCAGTCCCAGACGAAGGATCGATTGGAACATCGTGAAAGCTCAAAGGCTTTCTTCAACTTGGCGCGTGGTTGAACAATCGTCAGCCTTTGCCCTCTATCCGTGACTGGAGTGGCTCAGATTGGCGCTTGCGCCACGATGCCGCTCCACTGCACCGCTTTGACCTGATCACGTCGCCAGGAGTGGAAGAGCTCCGGTTCACTGACCGTGCAGAGCGGGCAATCGGCGATGCGTTCGCTGGCGAGGCCCGTGCTCTGGAGTTGCAATCTGGCGGCGGCACGGATGTCCAGGCGGTGCCGTCCCTGCTGCTCATCCGGCAGAAGGACTCCGCGGTCCCGCAAGGCGGCAGTGGCGTCTTCAGCGGGTGCAGACGCGACTGGAATCGCAGCCGCGATCGCTTCAACCACCTCCTCTCCCACCTGATAGCCATGACCGCTGACGGCCGGGCCAAGAGCAATGACCAGCTCATCGCGCCGAGCACCTCGCTCCACCAACCGGTTCATCGCCTTGATCAAGATTCCAGAGGCCACTCCGCGCCAGCCGGCATGACAGGCCGCGACATGCCCCGTTCCTGGGTCAGCCATCAGTACAGGTGTGCAGTCGGCGCCACAGACCCACAAACTTTGACTGCCTCGGTCGCTCACCAGGCCGTCGGCCTCCGGCCACGGGGCGCGATCAGCCTCTGATGCTTCGAGCACAAGAGAGCCGTGCACCTGCTTGGGGCGATGCACTGTGATGCCTGCTGAAAGGTAAGTGGCGAGTTCATCGGGCTCGCGCCCCTGCCATCGGCGGGTGAAAAATCCGTGTTCAAAGCCGTTGGCCTCGAGCAGGTCGCAGCTGAGGTAATACCCCCCGTAGCAACCGATCCAGGTCCAGCCTTCAAGGGTGTTGAACGCCTTGTCGGGGACTGCAAACGGATCGCTGTTGAGCGGGTCGCCAGGGAAACCCGCGTTGGTCATGGCTCGGGTTGATCACGGAGCATCCAGAACCCCTCGAAGCGGGGATGATCCGGAGTGGTCTGCACGGCGATGAATTGCAAGCCAGAGGCTGTTCTGCGGGTCTCGGTGAGGGCTTGCTGGGCTGCTTCGGCACTCGCTGGATCCAGATCGGTCACCAGCCAGCTGTCATCCTGCCCGGCATCAAGAACCAGCTGACGCCCGTCGATGCGCAGTCGCACGGGCTCGAGGCCGCCGAGCCATCCCGCCAGAGCGAGGGCACGCGTGCTGCTGAACAGGCGAAGACCCGGGATGGGTTGGTTCGGATCGACACCTTCCGGAATCGGCAGCAAGCCGTTGAATCCGAGGGGCCATTCCTGGGCTTCGGCCAGGCTGCCAAGGGGGAGGTTGGCCCAGCTCCAAGCATCACCGCGGATGGCTTCCGGGAGGGGAACAGCGGGGGTGCTCACGGCCACTGGCGGCGGGGCCAGCGGACCTGCCATGTAGCCCTCTTCGCGGGGATACACCTCGCGATCCCGCTCGGCCATCCAATCGATCAGCGCATAGGTGCGACGGCTCGGGACCATTTCCAGATCCACGGCGGCAGCTGCGCGCTGCACCATCGTGCGCATGGCACTGCGCCAGGAGCGCAGCCGCCGGGGTGCCCGCCATCCATCCGCTTCGGCAGCGGCCATGGCGTCACGAAGCGCCTCGGTCAGCCAGGTGGAATTCACCTCCCCAGCGGGACAGCGGCGGGCGTAGCGGAATGCTTCACCCCCGCCCAGCTCTGGGGTGCTGCTGATGAGCAGTTCCCAGCGCTTCTTCCCATCAGGCTCGAGGATCGGCCTGGAGTAGAAGTCGAGTTCCCAGTCGGCCTGGCGGTCGAGGGATGTGCTGCGAGGCGGGTCGGCCGTGATCATCCGGCTGATTGTTCCTGTTGTCTGAGGACGTTACGAGCACGATTGGCCCGATCGACGGCTTCCGCCATCACTTTGTCCTTTTCAACCAACAGTTCGCCGGGCTGACCTTCAAGCATGGCGGTGTTGAGGGCGATGCGTCCGCGGCCGGGGTCCAGTTCCGTGATCAGAGCTTTCACCAGGTCGCCGTGATCAAACACCTCCCGCAGGGAACGGAGGCTGCCGCCGGTGATCACGGACTGATGCAACAGGCCACTGATCCCACCAAGGTCCACGAAGAAGCCGTAGGGCTTCACCGCCACGACATGGCCTTCCACCAGCTGACCCACTTCCAGTTCAGAGAAGCGGGCTGCCGTGGCGGCTCTCTTCTCAGAGAGCACCAGCTTGCGAGTTTCTGAATTCACCTCAAGGAAGGCCACCCCAAGGGTTTTGCCCACCAGGGACTCGTGGTTTTCACCATCCTGCAGTTGGGAACGTGGAATGAAGCCCCGAAGTCCTTCCAGGTCGCAGGTGACGCCACCTCGGTTGAAGCCGCTCACCTTGACCTGCACCACCTTCCCTTCCTTCTCCAGCACCTTCACCTTGTCCCAGCTTTGGCGCAGGGCCAGGGCTCGACAGCTGATGGTGACCATGCCATCGGCGTTCTGCTCACGGGTGACCAGCACATCGATCTCAAGTCCCTTCGGGAAGCGTTCCTTGAGGTTGGTGATCACCCCGAGGCCGCATTCGCTCTTGGGCATGAAGCCAGGGGCCTTGCCGCCGATGTCGACGTAGACGCCATCGCTTTCAAGGCCGATCACGGTGCCGTGAACGACATCACCAGTGGTCCCCACCGGTTCGTTTTCATCGAGGGCCGCCAGGAAGGCTTCCTCGTCAAAATCAAAGTCGTCAACACTGCGGCTGCGAGCGGCTGGCTGCGCGTTACCGCCTTGGCTGCCGGTGTTCCCCCCCTTGGAGCGGGGCTTGCGATCGGCCGGACCGAGCAGGTCGGCCATGGTGAGACCCTCCAGATCGGAGGTGTCGAATAGGTCGTCGTCTCCCTGGGCGGGAGCCTTGGCTGAGGCGGGGCGACTCGGGGCCGTCGGTGCGTTGGCCGCTGCGGGAGCGCCGGCCTCTTGAGCGGCCTGTTCCAGTTCTCGGGCCCGCTGAAGAGCCTCTTCAGCGGCAGCACGTGCTGCATCGGCTTCGCGACGCAGACGCTCTTGCTCGTCCTTGCGGGTGATCTGCATCACCTGCGGGGGTTTGAGATCGGCGGAAGGCTTCGGCGCCTTGGGTTGTTTTGGCTGCGGGCTGCCTGATCCGGCCATGGACCCCTGTGAGTCGTCGATAGCGCAGTCTGACAGGCAGGGTGGGATGGTGCCGACGCAGCGTGCATCGATGATCAGTTCTCAGCACTGCCTTGCTCGTCTGTCCTGGCCGGAGGTGGCGGATGGGCTCCAACGCCCCGGCTCCACCGTGGTCTGGCCGTTCGGTGCCATCGAGCAGCATGGCCCCCATCTGCCCCTGGCCACCGATGCCCTGTTCGCCGATCGCGTGCTTGATCGGGTGTTGGCGCAGTTGCCAACCGATCTGCCGATTTGGCGTTTGCCTGTGCAGGCCTTGGGGTTTTCCCCTGAACATGCCGGTTTCCCGGGCACGTTGTCTTTATCGGCAGACCTGCTGATTCGGTTGGTGGAGACGGTGGGGCTTCAGTTGGCCGCTCTGGGCGTCCGCCGCTTGGTGTTGTTCAACGCCCATGGCGGACAGATCGGCCTGTTGCAGGCCGCGTCGAGAGAGTTGCGCGCCCAGGCCCCTGGCATGGCCGTACTTCCCTGCTTCCTCTGGAGTGGGGTCAGCGGGCTCAGGGATCTGTTGCCGTCGCCAGAGCTGGAGAACGGCCTGCATGCGGGCCTGGCGGAAACCAGCCTCATGCTGGCGTTGGAGCCATCCCTGGTGGGTCCGCAGCGGCCTGTGGATGGGGAGCATGGCGATCAATCAGCGGCTGCGACCCCTCCGGAGGGTTGGAGCCTGGAGGGGGCTGCTCCCTGCGCCTGGTTGACCTCCGATCTCAGTGCTAGCGGGGTTGTGGGGGATAGCCGAGCTGCCAATGCCGAGCTGGGGCAGCAGCTTGAATACCAGCTCGTGGATCACTGGCAGCGCTTGTTCTGCAGTCTTCTAGCCAGCGACTGGCCACCGGTCGACTCTGTGCTCAGCTCGTGATCTGCAAGGGCATAAACGGTCCAATTGAGGTTGTGCTGGTTACAGTCGTCCGCATTGCCTGTTTATTGGGAACGATCGATCCATGCCGACCCTCAACTCGCCTGAGGTCGCTGCCATCAGTGATCAGGACGGATCTGCTTCGCAACTGCCTGACTTCAGCAGCGCGGCTTACAAGGACGCTTACAGCCGTATCAACGCGATTGTGATTGAGGGTGAACAGGAAGCTCACGACAACTACATCTCTCTAGGAACCCTGATTCCAGACCAGGCCGACGAGCTCAAGGGGCTGGCCCGAATGGAGATGAAGCACATGAAGGGCTTCACCGCTTGCGGCAACAACCTCGGCGTCACCGCTGACATGGATTTCGCCCGCACCTTCTTTGCCCCTCTCCACGGCAACTTCCAGCAGGCCATGAAGGAAGGCAAGGTGGTGACCTGTCTTTTGATTCAGGCTCTCCTGATCGAGGCCTTCGCCATTTCCGCCTATCACATCTATATCCCTGTAGCCGACCCCTTTGCTCGCAAGATCACTGAAGGTGTGGTCAAGGACGAGTACACCCACCTGAATTACGGCCAGGAGTGGCTCAAAGCCAATTTCGAAGCCAGCAAGGACGAGCTGATGGAGGCCAACAAGGTGAACCTCCCCCTGATCCGCTCCATGCTCGAAGAGGTGGCCAAGGATGCCGCCGTGCTGCACATGGAAAAGGAAGATCTGATCGAAGATTTCCTGATCGCTTACCAGGAAGCGCTGAACGAGATCGGTTTCAGCTCCCGCGATATCGCCCGCATGGCGGCAGCTGCCCTGGCGGTCTGATCGGGACGACCACCCTGGTTGGGTGACCAGTCGGGGTGGCGTCACGTAGCTTCCGCTACATGCTTTCGTGAGAGCATGGCGGCACCAGGCCTCAGCGGTTGCGGCCAGGGATCCTCAACTTGTTGATCGTCGGCGGTACATGTTTGGTCTGATCGGACACTCCACCAGCTTTGAGGCCGCAAGGCGCAAGGCCTCTGAGCTCGGGTTCGATCACATCGCCGAAGGCGATCTCGATGTGTGGTGCAGTGCTCCTCCCCAGCTTGTCGAGCACGTGGAGGTGACCAGTGCCACTGGCAAGACGATCACCGGTGCCTACATCGATTCCTGCTTTGTGCCAGAGATGTTGAGCCGCTTCAAAACGGCCCGGCGCAAAGTGCTCAATGCAATGGAGCTGGCTCAGAAAAAGGGCATCAATATCACCGCCCTGGGTGGCTTCACCTCAATTATTTTCGAGAATTTCAATCTGCTGCAGCACCAGCATGTGCGCAGCACAACCCTGGAATGGGAGCGGTTCACCACCGGTAACACCCATACCGCCTGGGTGATTAGTCGTCAGGTGGAGAACAATGCGCCGTTGTTAGGCATTGATCTTTCCTCAGCCAAGGTGGCCGTCGTTGGTGCCACCGGTGATATCGGCAGCGCCGTGTGCCGATGGCTTTCGCAGCGCACTGGTGTCGGTGAGTTGCTCTTGGTGGCCCGGCAGCAACAGCCTTTGCTGGATCTCCAGCAGGAGCTTGGTGGAGGACGCATTCTGAGCCTCGATGAGGCTTTGCCTGAGGCTGATGTGGTGGTGTGGGTGGCGAGCATGCCGCGCACGCTCGAGATCGATTCCGCATCCCTCCGCAAGCCCTGTTTGATGATTGACGGGGGCTATCCAAAGAACCTTGATGCCAAGGTCGCCGGTGCCGGGGTGCATGTGCTCAAGGGCGGCATTGTCGAGTTCGGTACTGATATCGGCTGGTCGATGATGGAAATCGCAGAGATGGAGAAGCCTCAGCGCCAGATGTTTGCCTGTTTTGCAGAGGCAATGCTGCTTGAATTCGAGGAGTGCCACACCAACTTCAGTTGGGGGCGCAACAACATCACCCTTGAAAAAATGGATTTCATTGGTGAAGCCTCCGTGAGACACGGGTACTCCACCCTCAATCTCAACCCCCAGCCTCAGGCTGCCGTCGCCTGATTTTTTCTCCCCCAACGCTGCTATGGCCCGTCGTCATCTGCTCGAATTTGAGAAGCCTCTAGTTGAACTGGAGCAGCAGATCGAGCAGATCCGCGAGCTGGCCCGTAGCTCCGAAGTGGATGTGAGCCAGCAGCTGCTGCAGCTCGAAACCCTGGCAGCCCGTCGTCGAGAGGAGATCTTCTCCAACCTCACACCGGCTCAGAAAATTCAGGTGGCACGGCATCCCCATCGCCCCAGCACCCTGGATTACATCCAGATGTTCTGTGATGACTGGGTTGAGCTCCATGGTGATCGCCGCGGCAGCGATGATCAGGCCTTGGTTGGAGGCGTCGGCCGGATCGGTGATCGCTCCGTGCTGCTTCTGGGGCATCAGAAAGGGCGCGATACGAAAGAAAATGTCGCCCGCAACTTCGGCATGGCCACCCCGGGCGGCTATCGCAAAGCCTTGCGGCTGATGGATCACGCTGATCGCTTCCGGCTACCCATTCTGTCGTTCATCGACACCCCTGGTGCCTACGCAGGTCTGCTGGCCGAGGAGCAGGGACAGGGCGAGGCGATTGCGGTCAACCTGCGCGAAATGTTCCGGTTGAGGGTGCCGATCATCGCCACGGTGATTGGCGAAGGTGGATCCGGTGGCGCCCTTGGGATCGGGGTGGCTGACCGTCTGCTGATGTTCGAGCACAGCGTCTATACCGTGGCCAGCCCCGAAGCCTGTGCCTCGATCCTCTGGCGTGATGCTGCCAAGGCTCCAGAAGCCGCCGCTGCACTGCGCATCACGGGGCCGGATCTGCGCAGCCTGGGCGTGGTGGATGAGGTGTTGCCGGAGCCTGCGGGCGGCAACAACTGGGCTCCTCTTCAAGCAGGCGAAGTGCTGCGAGAAGCGATTGAGCGTCACCTGCATGAGCTCGACAGGCTCTCCGAACAGGAGCTGCGCGATCAGCGCTACCGCAAATTCCGCGCCATGGGCCGCGTGTTGACCGCTGGCACAACAGAAAACGATCTGGCTGTTTAGGGTCATTCAGTCTGCTTGGGCTCTTTGCCGTCTGTTCTGATTACCGGGGCGTCACGAGGCATCGGTCGAGCTTCTGCCTTGGCGTTTGCCGAAGCTGGCTGGGATCTGCTGCTGCTGTCTCGCAGCGAAGCCGCACTTCAAGCTCTCTCCTCCGAGATCGCTGGACTGGGCCGTCGGGTGAAATTTCAAGCCTGTGATCTTTCCGATCCAACGGCCATTGCACCTGCTGTCGAGCAGCTCCTCAGCCATGGTCAGCACCCTTCGGTGCTGATCAACAACGCAGGTGCGGCTTATACAGGTGATCTGCTGGCCATGCCGCTCGAACGTTGGCAGTGGTTGCTTCAGCTCAATCTCACGAGCGTGTTCCAGATCTGCTCCGCCGTGGTTCCGTCCATGCGTGGTGCTGGCGGACTCGTGATCAATGTGAGTAGCCATGCTGCTCGCAATGCGTTTCCGAGCTGGGGTGCCTACTGCACCACCAAAGCCGCTCTCGCCAGCTTCACCCGCTGCTTGGCTGAGGAGGAACGTGCCCACGGGATTCGTGCCTGCACTCTCACCCTTGGTGCAGTGGATTCTTCCCTTTGGGATTCCCCCACGGTCGACAGTTCCTTCGATCGCCGTGCGATGCTGCCGCTTAAGCAAGCCGCTGCAGCACTTCTTCACCTTGCCGAGCAACCGGCCACCCAGGTGATTGAAGACCTCACCCTGATGCCCGCCGTCGGCGCCTTTTGATTACGCCTCCCATGACTTCAACGTTTCCAGCCACCAGTAACAGCCTCAGTGGTGGCAACGGGCAAGCGACGGCCGGCGTTGTCCAGACCGTCTCTGCCCAGATCAGTGCCCGTCTGAAGGCGGCAGGTGTCTCTTTCCTGGCGAACGACAACATCGCCGACTTCATCCTCCCCGGAGAGATGCAGGCTCTCGAGGCTGAGGTTGGTGACCGTGTGCGTGATCTTCTGCGCAGCCTGGTGATCGATATCGAGAACGATCACAACACTGAAGAGACTGCCGAGCGCGTTGCTCGGATGTACCTGCACGAGGTGTTCAAGGGGCGCTACCACCAGCAGCCCAAGGTGGCCAGCTTCCCCAACGTCAAGGAGCTCGACGAGATCTACACCGTCGGTCCGATCACGGTTCGCTCCGCCTGTTCGCACCACTTGGTGCCGATCATGGGCAACTGCTGGATTGGCATCAAGCCTGGCAGCAGGGTGATTGGTCTGTCCAAGTTCACCCGCGTCGCTGACTGGGTGTTCTCCCGCCCTCACATCCAGGAGGAAGCGGTGATGATCTTGGCTGACGAGATCGAGCGTCTCTGTGAGCCCAAAGGTCTTGGCATCATCGTGAAAGCTCAGCACTACTGCATGAAGTGGCGCGGCGTTCGGGAACCGCAAACCAGCATGGTGAATTCGGTGGTGCGCGGCGATTTCCGCCACGATCCCAGCCTGAAGCAGGAATTCTTCGAGCTGGTGCGTCAGCAAGAAGCGTTGTTGAGCACCTGAAACCTGCGCTCCGTCAGGGCCCCTCAATGGGGCCCACGGCATTGCTGTTGGTCTTCAGCACCTTGCCTTGATTCGTGGTCACCGTGAGCACGGCCATCACTGAGCTTCCAGCGTCGTTGGAATTGATGGTGTAAGTCCGTTCGCTGGCGGAATCGATCAATTGCCAGTGACCGTTCGCGGGCCGTCGATACCAATGGATGGTCACGGTTTCGATTGTGCTGTCATCCAACTCCAGCACTGCTCTCAGCAAGGCTTTTTGCTTTGCTTCGCCCACCACCGCAAACCGCTGCAGGCCCTTGATGGCCTCAACAATTCGCCCCTCCGTTTGCTGGTCGTTGGTGATTTCTCCATCCAGCACCTGAATCTGTTGCTGGGGGGTTGTGGTTAATCCGGGAACGCACTGGAGGCTGCCGTTCTCCAGCCGGCAGCCAGGAAGCATGCCCTGGCCTCTCACCGGGCTGGTGGTGCTCAACAGCAGGCTTCCCGCTAGCGCAAAACCCAGCAGCGCATCAGCTGGCCCTGCCTTCATCGGATGGATTGGTTGGCCGCAGAGGGAGGACGAATGAAAGCGCGCCATGCTGCTGGGGTCTTGGCTCAAGCTAGATCTGCCGCACTGCAGCGGCCTCAATCAAGTCACGCACTTTGGTGAGATCTTTGACGCCTGGTGCGATCTCCAGCCGGCTGGAGGCATCGAGACCGTCGGGACGCACCTGGCTCAGTAAGTCAGGGATCCACTCAGCACTGATTCCCCCTGCCAGCCACCAGGGCATGGTTGAAGGCAGCAGGCGTTCAAGTTGCTGAAGCCAGCTCAGGTCCAGACGATGCCCGGTGCCTCCCAGCTGTTCGGCACTCCAGGCATCCAGTAGCAGAGCATCCACGCAGGCGTCGTAGCTCTGCAGGCACTCGAGGTCTTGGGGTTGACGCAAGCGCAGGGCCTTCCACCAGCGGGTTTGCGGGTGGAGCTGGCGGAGGGTTGAACATCGCTCCGGAGTTTCGTTGCCATGCAGCTGCACCACCGTGGGAGTCCCCGTTCCGCGCAGAGCTTCGTTCAACTGGGCATCGTCCGGATCCGCCACCACCCACACCCGATCCACGCCGGGATGGTGGTGGTGCAGATGGGCAAACAACGCCCTGCGGCGCTGCTCAGGGATGAAACGGGGGGTAGCGGCGACACCAATCACTCCGATCGCGTTCGCTCCCATCGCTGCAATGGCGTCGGCCTGGTCGATGGTGGTCAGGCCACAGATCTTGACGGCCACAGTGGAATCGTTCATGGAGGGCTCCTGCAGGCCGTTGAAATGCAGTTTCTAGGATTAGGAGGAAGAAGGCCCAGCTGTGGCCTCGCGGAGGAGTCCTGTGGGTGAAGGCTGGCAGCTGATGAGCATCCGGGGAATTCCCTTGCGGGTGCATCCCAGTTGGTTCCTGATCGTTTCCCTGATCACCGTGGTGGCCCAGCCCAATTGGTCATCCCTCCCCGAGGTGCAGGCGCTGGGGGTCTGGAGCTCCTGGCTGTTCAGCCTGCTCACCGCGTTGCTTCTGTTCGTGTCCGTGCTGCTCCATGAGCTCGGTCACTCCCTTGTGGCGCTTCGGGAAGGCGTGCAGGTGCGCAGCATCACGTTGTTCCTTCTGGGAGGCGTGGCCCGGGTAGAGCGGGAATGCTCGACAGCCATGGGGGCATTCCGGGTGGCTGCAGCCGGACCGTTGGTCAGTTTCGTGCTCGGTGCGGCTCTGCTGTTGGGTGTTCACTCCGCGGATCACATCAGCCCGATCCTGGGACGCCTGGTTTCAGAACTGGCGGTAGTCAATGTCGTTTTGGCGTTGTTCAACCTGCTTCCAGGTCTTCCCCTTGATGGGGGCTTGATCCTCAAGGCTCTTGTGTGGCACTTCACCGGCAGCCAACGCAAGGGCATTCAGGTGGCAACGGCAACCGGTCGTTTCCTTTCGCTGTTTGCGATTTTCATGGGGGTGTGGCTGTTCCTGGGCAAGGGGGGCGGCATCGGTGCTCTCTGGTTGGTGATGCTCGGCTGGTTCGGCCTAGGTGCATCCCGCAATCAAACCCAGGTGCTGATGCTGCAGAACGTTCTGCGCAAACTCACGGTGCAGGCGGCCACGGCTCGGCGTTTCCGGGTGCTGGAGTCGGATCAGCCTCTGCGCCGTTTGAGTACCTTGCGCTTGGGAGGCCAACAGGAGGGGATTGAGGGCGATGCTCGGCCAGCGGACTGGGTGTTGGTCACCCGTGGGGGGCGCTGGTTGGGCACCATCGACGATGCGCCCTTGCGCGATCTGCCGGTGCAGCAATGGGATCGGCAGACCCTGGCAGATCACCTGAAGCCGCTGGATACCCTGCCCTCGATTTCGGAAAGCGAACCGTTGTGGAAAGCCGTGCCTGCCCTGGAAGCCAGTGCCCAAGGCCGCCTGCTGGTGATGAATCGCGCCGGCTTGCCCGCTGGCACCATTGAGAGGGGCGATGTGGGTGAGGCGGTCCTAAAGGCCTTGAATCTGCGTTTGCCTCCTCCGATGCTCGAGGCGGCCCGTCGTCAGAACGGCTATCCGTTCGGGTTACCCCTGGTGCAGGCCGTTGCTTCGATGCAGGCCTCAGGATTGCTCGAGGACGAACCATCTCGGGAGACTCCGTAGAGGCTTAGGTGCTGCCTGATCTCATCCCACTGGGAGTTCTCGAGTTGGTAGGGCGTCCAGCTGAGCCCAGGCAAGACCAGCGGTAACGCATCCTGCAGTGCCGCCACGATCTGCTCGCGGGTCAGTTCCATCGCCGGTGGTGGGTCGCTCTGGAAGAGGTCTCGCCACAGTGCCGCAGGAGGCTGCAGCAGAATTTCACCATGCTGGAGCAGATGCCCACGGCGCCAGAATTGAGCGCTCCCAATGCGTTTGGCTCCGCTTGCATCGATCAGGTCAGCACTGGTGGAGCTGGCAAAGCAGTGCGCTGACCCCGCCGTTGCCTCGGCCTGTCCTGCCTGCAGTGTCACCCCCAGCTTCGAGAATCCCTGGATCAGCCACTGACTGGTGGCTTGATAAGCCTGCCGACGACTGCGCGGTGCATGGGGCCAGATCAGCGCATAGGTGAGGCCTCCGGCATGGAGCACGCCCCCGCCACCACTGGGGCGTCGCACCCGCTGCAAAACGCCTCTCTGCTCCAGGCTCTTCCAGCACCCGGGCAGTTCCTGTTGATGGTGCCCCTGGGACAGCCAGGCCCCAGGCCAGGTGTAGAAGCGAAGCACCGGCGACGTCAGGGCTCCCGTCACGCATTGCTCCAGGAGCCAGGCATCGAGTGCCATCTGCTCCGGGCCTGCGAGCTCCAGCTGCGGCAACAGCAACCCGCTGCGCGCAGGGGCGGGCGGGCAGGATGCGTTGATTGGCGTGGCGGGCATGGATCTCAGTGATCTGCTGGTGGCGGTGCCCCTCGGGCTCCTCGCCGGAGCTCTCGCAGGCCTGTTGGGCATTGGCGGTGGTCTGATTTTCGCGCCTTTGCTTCTGTGGATGGGGCTGCCGCCCCACCAGGCCCTGGCCACCAGCACGTTTGCGATCGTGCCTACTGCCCTGGGTGGCACGGTCACCCACCTGCGTCAACGCGCCATCCCCGCCCAGCAAGGCCTGGCGATCGGCCTGGCGGCCTTCCTCTCGGCGCTGCTGTTCAGCCGATTGGGTCGCTTCGCGGAGGGCTGGCATTTGTTGCTGCTCCAGAGCCTGATGTATCTGGTGCTGACCGTGACGATCCGGGCCGAGAAGGACGACGCAGGGCCGCAGGCGTCACCGTCGCTGCCGTGGGCCGGTCTGATGTTGATCGGAGGTGTGGCTGGCCTGGCTGGCGGCATGCTGGGCCTGGGCGGCGGTTTGGTGATGGTGCCCCTGATGGTGAGCACGCTGGCGGTGCCCATTCGTCTTGCCATCCGCTTCAGCACCTTGGCGGTGGCTTGCTCGGCCTCGGCGGCGTCCTTGCAGTTTCTGGTGGAGCAGCGTGGTGATCCTTCGATGGGGCTGTTGCTGGGGTTCACGGCAGCCCTGGCTGCTCAGTGGAGTGCATCCAGGTTGGATCGTTCCAAGCCCGGCACCTTGGCGGCCCTGCTGCGGGGCTTAGCCCTGATCCTTGCTCTCGACAGTGGCAGGCGGGCTGTTCAGCTCGCCTTGCAATTGCACTGATTGCTGATCAGTGAACCGTCCATGCGATCAGGGGCTGCAAGGCCATGGCAACCACCAGACTCACCACCAGGGCGACGGTTGCTTTCCCGAGGTCGCTGCCCATGCTCTGGAGCACGACGTTTCCACCGCGTGCGTTATCCAACTCGTCCCACTCCGGCTTCCTGCTGAGGAGCGCCAATTCCCTCCCGGCCAGTAAACCCAGAAACACCCAGGTGGTGCTGAGCGGAAAGCTGCTGAGCAATGCCTGGGCCAGCAGACACAGCCCGAACACACAATCAATCACCGTCGCAGAGCGCAGATCGGCGGTATTGGTCTTGGAGCGGAGCACGGTCTGGATCGGACCACCGCCCAGTGCGATGAGGATGCAGAGCCCCAGGCAGAGGATCAGTGTGGCGCTGGCCATCACTGGCCCGTTCAGTGTTCTCGGGAGATAGACAAAAATGTTGCCCATGTCCTGCACCATCCACAGGCTCCAGAGAAATGTTGTGGAGCCCCACTGCAGGCCAATCCAGATCCCGTTGATTGGCGCGCCATTCCGGGTGCTGCGCAACACCCAGCGTTCAAGCAACCAGAGCCCTAAGCCCCAGCAGGTCAGTGCGATCACGAGGGCCAGTCCATAGCCGCAGAGAGAGCTCTGGATCAGCCTGGTGCTTTGACTGGGAACGAAGCTCGACAACACCAAAAAGGAGGTGCTGACAGGGGCTCCCCAGGCTGTCAGGGCCAGCACGACAAGCGGTGGAATGACGTAAACCCAGGTGAATGGGTCTGGCATGGGGAACAGCTCGAGTCGCCCCCAGGAGGGGTCGCCAGCATGGGCAAGCCACCCAACCAGAAGCACGGCAGTGGTGATGGCGCTGATGAAGGCCATCTGGATCCACTTCGGCGTCGTCCCGTGGTTGGACGTGATGTAGGTGCCCAGGGTCTGGAGGGAGTCGTTGGCCACCACGGCATAGGCCGCGATCAGAAACCCGATCACCATCCAGAGGTTGAGGGTTGGTCCCTCCATCGGCTGGTCGACTAGGGGTGTTGATCGAGCAGGGCCCAGAAGTTCGGGTCGAGTTCGTAGCCGAGGGTGGCGGCCATCTGGTCGAGATTGCCCCGTTGCGATTGCTGCTGCCCGCGGTTGAGGTGGTCCAGCAGCATCAGGCGCTGGGTGACCCAAAGCTCAAGGGCTTGTGGATCAAAGCGGATCCCCTCGCTTGGGCTGAAATCGTGGGGCACGAGCATGGCCACATGTTGGGCCAGGCTTCCTCCGGAACGCTCCAGAAGCAACGGCAGCCAGGGATGCTGCGCATCGGCCCGCAGCGCCCAGAGCCGTGGTTCAGGGCATTCACTTAATTCGCGGGGATCATCGGCATCCCTGGGCCACTGGTAACGGAGTTCCACCACGGCGCCTGCCTTGAGACGCTCAGACAAAGACTGCTCCATCCAGGCTTGGAGAGGGCGGAGGTCGAGCTCCCGGATCGCGCGGGCATCGATGCTGATGACGGGATCGGGGTGTCCGGCGTTCATGGCGGTGTGACAGGCCTTTGCGAATGATGGCGTCTTGCCGTATCTGGCAGGAAGAATGAGACGGTTTCCAGGGATTCCCATGGCCAGCGCCCTCACCCAGTCCGAGATCTATATCGCCCTCGTGGTGGCTGCCCATGCGGGCGTTCTGGCTGTGCGTCTCTGCGTCAGCCTCTATCGCGCCTGATCGTTGCAGGGGGCGCCTTGCCCCCTTGGCATCGCTTTCACGCTGCGTTACAAGCGGGCATCTGACTCATCACTTTGGCCACCCCCTCGGCTGACGTTGTTGCCCGACGCCGTTCCGGTCGCGCTGAGCCTGTCTCAACGCGCACTCCAGTCAGTGCCGTGAGGCGCCGCAGTCGTCAAAGACCTGCTCAAGAAAGGAACACTCAGTCCCCAGCGGTGACGACGTCTCAGGTTGATGCGGCCACCCTGGCCGCTGAGCTGCAGCTTCAGGTGGAGCGTCGCGAGAAGTTGTGCAGTGCCCTTGCACTGGGCGTGAAGCTGGGATTGGTGGCTCTCGGCGGGGTCAGTCTGGTCAAACTGTCTTTCGCCTATCAGGAACGCCTCGACCGTCATGGAGAACTGGCGGCCGTTGTTGAGGTGGAGTCCAGCAAGTTGCATCAGCTTCAGCAACGCTTCGATCGTTTGTTCACCCTCGGGGGCGACCGTCGCCTGATGGATGAGCAGGATCAATGGATTGCTCCTAACCGTCTGCGCGTGATCTGGCGCTGAGATTCGTGACCACAGGGTCGCGGCTGGAGGCTTGCGCGGCAGACTGTCGCCTTCTGTACTGATGCGATGACCGGTACCCCTGGAACGGTTCTGGTGACTGGAACCACCTCCGGTGTAGGCCTCAATACGGTGAAGGCCCTGGCGAGTCAGGGTTGGACAGTGATTACAGCCAACCGTTCTCCTCAAAGGGCTGCCGGTGCTGCAGATGCACTCGACATTCCCAAGGAGCGTTTGAAGCATATTCAGATGGATCTCGGCGATCTGGACTGCGTTCGCCGTGCCGTTTCATCCCTGGATCAGCCGATCGATGCACTCGTCTGCAATGCAGCTGTCTATAAACCTCGCCTGAAGCAGGCTGAACGGTCACCTCAGGGTTATGAGATCTCGATGGCGACCAACCATCTTGGTCATTTCTTGTTGATTCATCTGTTGATGCCTGCATTGCAGGCGTCGACGCATCCTTCCAAGCGAGTGGTCATTCTTGGCACTGTGACGGCCAATTCAAAGGAGCTTGGCGGAAAGATTCCTATCCCTGCACCCGCTGATCTCGGCGATCTCTCCGGCTTTGAAGCAGGTTTCGAAGCACCGATCACGATGGCCAATAACAAGGCGTTTAAGCCTGGTAAGGCTTACAAAGACAGCAAGCTTTGCAACATGATCACCACCCAGGAGCTGCATCGTCGGCTTCATAGTGAGACCGGCATCGTCTTCAGCTCTCTCTACCCCGGCTGTGTCGCGGATACGCCGTTGTTCCGCAATACGCCCAAGGCTTTTCAAACCATTTTCCCCTGGTTTCAGAAGAACATCACGGGTGGTTATGTCACCCAGGCCCTGGCCGGTCAGCGGGTGGCTCAAGTGGTCTCCGATCCCGATTTTGGCGTTTCAGGCGTGCACTGGAGCTGGGGTAACCGTCAGAAGAAGGACGGCCAACAGTTCAGCCAGGAGCTGTCTGATAAGGCAACGGATCCGCGCACAGCAGAGCGGGTCTGGGATCTTTCGATGAAGTTGGTGGGTTTAGGCGCCTGAAGGCAGAGCCCGATGCTGCTGCCTCCCTGAACGGGAGGCAGCGCTGAATCAATCAAAGCCCAGTAGATCAAAGATCTCGCGGTCCTTGAGGGGTTCGGCATCCAAGGGTTCGACATTCTCCAGCATGTTGCGGGCCAGGTTCAGATATTCGTTCTGAACGGCTTTTACGCCTTCATCGTTGTCATCCATCTCAAAAATGGTGCATTTTTTCAGGCGTGAGCGGCGAATGGCATCCACATCCCGAAAGTGGGCCATCGTTTTGAGGCCTGTTCGATCATTGAATTTATCGATCTGATCGGTGTCTGCCGATCGGTTGGCCACGACGCCGCCAAGCCGAACTTTGTAGTTCTTGGCTTTCGCTTGGATGGCCGCCACGATGCGATTCATGGCGAAGATTGAATCGAAGTCGTTGGCAGTGACGATCAGGCAATAGTTGGCGTGTTGCAGCGGTGCGGCGAAGCCTCCGCAGACCACATCGCCCAGCACATCGAAGATCACCACATCGGTGTCTTCCAGCAGATGGTGCTCCTTGAGCAGCTTGACGGTCTGTCCAGTCACGTAGCCACCGCAGCCCGTTCCTGCCGGAGGACCGCCGCTCTCCACACACTTCACGCCGTTGTAGCCGGTGAACATGAAGTCATCGGGGCGAAGCTCTTCGCTGTGGAAGTCCACCTCCTCCAGGATGTCGATCACCGTGGGCACCATGCGGTGCGTCAGGGTGAAGGTGCTGTCGTGCTTTGGGTCGCAGCCGATCTGCAGCACCCGTTTCCCCAGTTTGGAAAAGGCGGCCGAGAGGTTGGAGGAGGTGGTCGATTTCCCGATCCCCCCTTTGCCGTAGACCGCGATCACCAGAGTTCCTTCTTCAAGGTTCACCGACGGATCTTGGTGAACCTGAACACTGCCTTCACCGTCAGCTGGACGCGTGAGAGTTGTTGTCATTGTGGTGAGCCAGCTAACGGTATTGAAGTGCAGCGAAGGGGGGTCTGGTTCGCTCAATGATGATCTGACACAACAGGTTGAAGTGTGTGTGTTTCAGCACATCTCTAGGGTTCAAATGCGTGGTTTTGCTGTGAATTTATTCCTAGGTATTTATGCGTTATTTCTATTTTCTTTGGCGGGGTGTCTTGGGATGCTGAGAGCAGCCTCTGTTGCTCACGCGCTGAAGTGGGCTTTGGCGTCGTACAGCGTTTCGCTGTCGATTTGCTCCCTGCCCTGTTCGCGGGCGTAGGTCTCTGTGTTGCGGCGAACTTTCCCGCGCACAAAGAAGGGGATTTTTTTCAATTCCGCTTCGCCATCGGCGGTCCAGGTGAGGGTCGTCTCTCCTGAAGCATCAGCAGCCACAGTGGCTACAGCAGTTGCCGTGGTGGGTTCGGGCTGGGCCGCCTGCAGTCCACCGAGATGGCCGAGATGGCTCTGGTGGCCATCCACGAATTCGAAATCGTGGCGGAACATGCCAATCAGGTGTTCCTCCAGGCCCATCATCAGCGGATGCACCCAGGTGTCGAAGATCACATTGGCGCCTTCCCACCCCATCTGAGGGCTGTATCGGGCGGGCACATCCTGCACATGCATGGGCGTGCTGATCACGGCGCAGGGGATCCCCAGTCGCTTGGCGCTGTGGCGTTCCATCTGGGTGCCCAGGACGAGTTCCGGGGCCGCCTCGGCCATGGCCGCTTCTACCGCCAGATAGTCATCGCTGATCAGCGCTTCCAAACCCAGTTCCTTGGCTTTGGCGCGGACGGGGCGGGCCATTTCCCGGCTGTAGGTGCCGAGCCCAACCACCTCAAAGCCAAGTTCACGCCGGGCGATCCGTGCGGCCGCCAGCACATGGGTGCCGTCGCCGAAGATGAATACCCGTTTGCCCGTGAGATAGGTGGAATCCACCGATTCCGAATACCAGGGCAGGCGCGACTGGTGGGCTCCCTCGTCGCTGGCCGGGGGCTCCATGCCGAGGAGTGCGTGCAGTTCCGTCAGGAAATCGGTGGTGGCGCCCACGCCGATCGGCACTGTGCGGGTGAAGGGCTGGCCGAAGGTCCGCTCCAACCAGCTGCAGCTGGATTCGGCGATCTCCGGATAGAGGCACACATTCACATCCGCTTCCGGCAGTCGCATCACATCGGCCACCGATGCATCCAGGGGCATCACCACTGCCACCTCAATGCCATGACGCTCCAGCAGTTGGCGCATTTCGAGCACGTCATCGCGGCAGCGGAAGCCCAGTAGGGATGGGCCGAGCAGATTCACGCGCGGTCGGCGTTGTTGTTCCTTCCAGGCCTGGGGGTTGTGGGCAGCCGGGTTGGCGGGCTGCTGCCGCAGCAGGCCTCGCACCAGCTGATACAGCGTTTCGGCGGCTCCCCAGTTTTCTTTTTTGCTGTAGGCAGGCAGTTCCAGGCTCACGATCGGCACGTTCAGGCCCATGCCGGAGGCCAGCGCTCCGGGCTGGTCTTGGATCAGTTCGGCTGTGCAGCTCTCTCCCACCAGCAGTGCATCGGGTGCAAAGCGCTCCACCGCTTCCCGCACGTGGCGCTTCACAAGCTCGGCGGTGTCTCCACCCAGATCCCGTGCCTGAAAGGTCGTGTAAGTGACCGGTGGCCGCTGTCCGCGGCGCTCGATCATGGTGAACAGCAGATCCGCGTAGGTGTCGCCCTGCGGCGCGTGCAGCACGTAATGCACTCCCTTCATCGAGGCCGCGATGCGCATCGCCCCGACATGGGGAGGGCCTTCATACGTCCAGAGCGTGAGGTCCATAACAGCAAATCAAAGAGAAAGGGAATGAAGAACGGTTGGAAACAAGACGTGCTGCTGTGGCTGGGCTCGCAAGAGAGGCGCCTTCAGCGTTGGCGCCCGGCGGCCAGGAGTTGATGGCGGTGCAGTGGCCTGGAGAACAGTTCCGCCAGTTCACCGGCCTGATCGATGCCATGGATTGGGCTGAACACCAATTCAATCGACCATTTGGTGGCGATCCCCTCCGCCTCCAACGGGTTGGCCAATCCCATTCCGCACACCACCAGGTCAGGACGGGCTTCTCGTACCCGATCCAGCTGTTGTTCCACGTGCTGTCCTTCCATCACGCGAGTGCCGTCCGGCAGCAGGTCCAGCTCCGTGCGCATCAGTTCGCGATTCAGGTAAGGGGTACCCACTTCCACCAGTTCCATGCCGCACTCCCGTTGCAGGAATCGGGCCAAGGGCAATTCCAACTGGGATTCGGGCAGCAGGAAGATGCGTTTGCCCGCCAGCTTCTGGCGGTGGGGTTCAAGGGCCAGCCGCGCCCGTTCCATCAAGGGATCCAGCGTGGTGCTGATCTGGGCATCGTTGATGCCCCAGGCCCTGGCGGCCGCCTCCATCCATAGGCGGCTGCCTTCGGCTCCAAGTGGATAGGGGGCTTGGAGGATCTCAGCTCCCCTGTCCCGCAGTCGGCGACTGGTGTCGCTGAGGAACGGCTGACACAACAGCACCTTGGTGCCCGGGCCCACCGGGGGCAGGTCCGTCGACTGGCGCGGCGGCAAGCTGCGCACCGTGTCGATACCGAGTCGCTTGAACAGAGTGATCAGGCGGTCCTCGACCGCATCGGCCAGGGTTCCCACCAGCAGCAGTTGAGGTTCCGTGCTGCTGGGCAGCATCGGCACCAGCGCGGTCAGGGCGCCGTCTTCCCCTTGGGTGAAGGTTGTTTCGATGCCGCTGCCGGAGTAATTCACCACACGAACGCGGCCCTCCATTTCTTGGTTGAGCTGTTCGGAAGCCCTGGCCAGATCCAGCTTGATCACTTCACTCGGGCAGGACCCCACGAGGAACAGGGTGCGGATCTCAGGGCGCCGGGCCAGCAGATCGCGCACCACCCGTTTGAGTTCGTCGTGGGCATCAGCGAGTCCCGCCAGATCCCGCTCACTGAGGATTGCTGTGCCGAAGCGGGGCTCAGCGAAGATCATCACCCCAGCGGCGCTCTGAATCAGGTGGGCGCAGGTGCGTGAACCAACCACCAGAAAAAAGGCATCCGGCATGCGGCGATGCAGCCACACGATCGAGGTGAGCCCACAGAACACCTCACGCGGGCCTGATTCCTTCAGCAGGTTTGCGCTCATGGCATCCAGGTGCTGAACCCCTTCACCTTGCCGCGCCTATGCCGCTGTCGCGCGCCTTACCAAAACTCTTTGGAATCGCTTCAGAACAGGTGTGGAAACCCTGATTAGCGTTCGGCCAAAGATGGTTAAGAACCCATGCCAATCACGCGAATACTGCCTGGAGTCATGGTGATGGCTCTCACACTTGCGGCGTGTCAGTCCCCCGCTGAAAAAGCAGTCGAGGATGAAGTGAAGGTTGCCGCCGGGGTGGAGGCTGTCTGTGCTGCTCGGTCTGATGTGGACGCAGCCATGGCAGCAGTCGCTGCGCTCACTCCGGAGTCGACTGTTGGCGATGCAGAAAAGGCCGGCGAAAGGCTGCGCGCTGCGCTCGCCAAGCTTGATGGATCCGAAGGAGAACTGAGCAAGGCTGAGGTCAAGGAGTATCGCGATCAGGTCGCCTTGTTCCAGGAAGAACTGGAGAAGGTCCGCAAGGACAAGGCCCTCACCCTCAAAGAGGCTTCAGAGCAGCTGCAGGGCAAGGTTGCGCCTGTGGTGGCGGCCCGGGCTCAGCTGGCGTCAGCCACCGTTTGTGTGGAGATGGACGAGGCGCCGACGGCTGACAAAAAAGCCGATGCTGATGGCCCCGAAGGAACCAACGACACCGACCAAACAGCCAACTGAAGGGCGATCGATGGATCGCCCTCACTTAAGGCCTGGGTTCAGAGCCGGCGGCGGAAGCGGTCATCCCTGAAGCTATTGCTTTCTGCGTTGTCGTCGACACGGCTCAGTCGCCAGACGTTGCGGCTGATGCGTCGGGCTTTCAGTCCACCCCGCTCCACCGTTTCCGCTGCGGGCCGTGCACCGAGGAGAAGACTGACTTCCGTTGTGGTGAGCGGCGCGCCGGTGTCGATGGCGAGAGCGGTCAGTTCCAGGCGCTGCCGCAACTGACGCATGGAATCGTTCGCTTCCCGACCGGGCATCTCCAGCCAGGGGAGTTCAGCCTGGCCTTCATTCGCCAGACGCTGCATCAAGCCATAGCTCACCAGTCCGAGGGCCTGTTCCGCATTGAGTTCGGTGGCCAGCTCGCTGGACTGGGCGGGGCTTTGCTTGGTAGAAGCCATAGACCGGAACGCGAATGTGCGGAAGGTATCGGCTCTGTGCCACAAAGCAAGCTGTGACCGCGAGTTTCTTGATCTCCTTCCGGTAAGATCCGCCCCATGAATCGTTTCGCCGGCTTCGACAACCGGGAGCGGCGACGCGGAGGAGGCGCGCTGGTCACTGGAACGGAGGTTCACGCCTCCGCTAGCGGTGCCAGCTGCGTGGTGACGACGGATTCCGAATCGCCGCGTTTGTTGCGGCAGAACAGCCATGTGCAGTCGATTGAACTGCGCACCTATGTGTTCATCGATTCCCTGCAGCCACAACTGGCGGCCTACATGGGAACGGTCAGTCAGGGTTTCCTCCCGATCCCAGGTGATGCCTGCCTCTGGATGGAGGTGTCCCCCGGTATGGCGGTGCACCGGGTGACCGACATCGCACTGAAAGCCAGCAATGTCCGCCTCGGCCAGATGGTGGTGGAACGGGCCTTCGGTTCGATGGCCCTTTATCACCGCGATCAGAGCACCGTGATCCACTCCGGTGATGTCGTTCTCGAAGCCATCGGTAGCTCTGTTGAGCAACGCACACCCGCGGACGTCAGCTGGACAGAAGTGATCAGGGCGATCACCCCTGACCATGCCGTGCTGATCAATCGACAGAATCGCCGCGGTTCCATGATTGAGGCTGGGATGAGCATGTTCATCCTCGAAACCGAGCCAGCGGGTTATGTGCTGATCGCCGCCAACGAAGCGGAAAAAGCGTCCAACATCACCTTGGTGGACGTGAAAGCCGTTGGAGCTTTTGGCCGTCTCACCCTTGCAGGCCGTGAAGGTGACGTGGAGGAAGCTGCTGCTGCAGCCATGCGAGCCATCGAGATGATCAATCGACGTTCGGCCCTGCGTTAAACGCTCCGTTGCCGACTAAGCCTTCCCCTTTAGTCGAGCGCCAGGCACTTCCGTAGTCGAGGAGCCAGCGCTCGTGCGGCTTTCCCCCGACTGCCAAGCCTTGCCAGTTGGGAATCATTGAGCTGGCCGTAGCTGCAACGGGCTTCACGCACCCAGAAGAGGGATTCAATCCCCGCGCCGGGGTAAGCCGGAACGGTGAGCAATTCCCCCCAGCAGACCCCTTCGGCTTCCTCAACACAAACGCCTTCGGGGCTGCACAAGACCATCGCGCTGCGGAAGCAGGCGGTGCGGTAAGGCTCGTCACCCAAAGCCTCGATCAATCGCTGCAGTTTGGCCTCGTTGGTTGGAGCAAAACGTGCGGTGTACAGGCCGGGAGCTCCATTGAGGGCATCCACTTCCAGGCCGGAGTCGTCGGCGAGGGTCCATGTTCCTGTGCGCAGCGCTGCAGCCTCTGCTTTGAGACGAGCATTTTCGAGGTATGTGCTGCCTGTTTCCTCCACGTCGAGGTCGTCGGGTTGACGTCTCACCTCGACAGGAAGGGGGCCAAGCATGCGCTCGATCTCGGCCACCTTGTGGGGGTTGCCACTGGCGATGGTGAGCACGGGATGACCCAAGTCAGTCCTACGGGGCATTCCATTGTGATCTCTAGGGGTAGGGATTGGGCCGGGAGTTCTGAACGATCTGTCGCCCAAGGGGTCAGAAGAGGTTGAACATTCCACCCTCGCGGAGGCGAAGGGCTGACTCCAAATGTGAAGTTATGCGTTGCAGCCCTTTTGGCAACCCTTTGTTGGCGGCCGCTCACTTGGGTTCCAACAGGCGTTGCGAACAGTCAGTGACAGGGGTATTAGCGCTGCTTATCTGGTTCAGCATGGACAGTGATGCGGGAGATGCGCCAAATCCCTTGACGTTTCCTCCGCCGGCAAAGCAATGTCACCGACGAACATTCCACCCCTTTCCCCGGTAGGCAATGGCTAACGAAACCATGGGCATCGCTCTCGGCATGATCGAGACTCGCGGCCTGGTCCCCGCGATCGAAGCAGCTGACGCCATGACCAAGGCTGCCGAAGTGCGCCTGATCGGTCGTGAGTTCGTCGGCGGCGGCTACGTCACCGTTCTGGTGCGCGGCGAAACCGGTGCTGTGAACGCTGCTGTCCGCGCTGGTGCTGATGCTTGCGAGCGCGTCGGCGACGGTCTCGTGGCTGCTCACATCATTGCCCGCCCCCACCGCGAAGTTGAGCCTGCTCTGGGCAACGGCAACTTCCTCGGCCAGAAGGACTGAGATCTAACGCTGAACCTCTGACGAGGTAGCGCTTTTCTCCATTCTTCACCGACCTAACGGAGTTAATCCATGAGCAAGAAGTACGACGCTGGGGTCAAGGAGTACAGGGACACTTACTGGACTCCTGATTACGTTCCCCTCGACACCGACCTGCTGGCCTGCTTCAAGTGCACCGGCCAGGAAGGTGTGCCCAAGGAAGAAGTTGCCGCTGCTGTGGCCGCTGAATCCTCCACCGGCACCTGGTCCACTGTGTGGTCCGAGCTCCTCACCGACCTCGACTTTTACAAGGGCCGCTGCTACCGCATCGAGGACGTCCCTGGTGACAAGGAGTCCTTCTATGCGTTCATCGCTTACCCCCTCGATCTGTTCGAAGAGGGTTCCATCACCAACGTTCTGACCTCCCTGGTCGGCAACGTGTTCGGCTTCAAGGCCCTGCGCCACCTCCGTCTGGAAGACATCCGCTTCCCGATGGCGTTCATCAAGAGCTGCTACGGCCCGCCGAACGGCATCCAGGTCGAGCGCGACCGGATGAACAAGTACGGCCGTCCTCTGCTGGGTTGCACCATCAAGCCGAAGCT
>CAXQPR010000090.1:0-49218 GCA_964225855.1 Salipiger bermudensis
CGCAACGCTCACAACTTCCCCCTCGACCTGGCTGCTGCTGAGTCCACTCCTGTGGCTCTGCAAGCTCCCGCCATCGGCTGAGGCTGAAGTCTCTCAAAGATTCAGCTTCGGTTGAATCGGAAAGCCCCCTCCGCAAGGTGGGGGCTTTTTGTTGCTGATGTTTGATTGGCCGATCCCAGAGCTGCTTCCACCGGTCGAGGAACCTTGCAAGCCCTTGTTGGTTTAGGGGCCGATCTTCAGTGCAGGAAAGGGGCCGGAAATGATGCAGGGCTCGGATCGGTCGAGGTCATCAATTCAGTAAATTCTGGGCTCTTCCGGCTTCCTTGATGATCGCTGTCGCGCTTTCCCTTGGACTGGCGTTCATCATGTTCACACTGGGCATCACACTTTGGCCTGAGGATTTCAGGCTCGCTGTTGTGCAGCCCCGTGCCCTGGTCGCTGGCGCCATCGCCCAGGTGCTGCTGCTGCCTTGCGTGGCGTTCAGCCTGGTGCTTCTGTTTGGCCTGAAAGGCGAACTGGCTGTCGGCGTGATGATCCTCAGCGGATGTCCTGGCGGCGTGACATCCAATCTCTTCACACGTTTGGCGAGGGGAGATGTGGCGCTTTCGATCTCTTACACAGCGCTGGCCAGTGTGATCACTGCCGTGACGCTCCCCCTGCTTCTGATTGGGTCGGCTCAGGTGCTGATGCCGGGCCTGGATGCCTCCATCTCCACCCTCGGGCTCAGCCTCAAGATGATTGCCATCGCCACCCTCCCGGTGTTGATCGGCGTGTCCCTGAACGTGCGGGCTCCAGGTCTTTGTCGACGGATCCGTCCCTGGTGTGACAAGGGATCCAATGTCCTGATCGCGCTGGTGATCCTGGCTGCAGTTCTCAGTCAGTGGTCACTGTTAACGGCCAATCTGCTTGTTCTTGGTCCGCTGCTTCTGGTTCTCAATCTGTTGATGTTGGCCATTGGTCTCGGGGTTGGTCAGCTCCTCGCCCTTCCCCGTTCGCAGGTGACCACTCTGGCGATTGAAAGTGGTTTTCAGAACGGGAGTATCGGCATCGTCGTCGGCACGCTGTTGGCTGGTGATGCAGTGACGGGTCAGCTCTCGACGTACAGCCTGCCATCGGCGATCTATGGCGTTCTCATGCTGTTCACGGTTGTTCCGATGGTGCTGTGGCGTCGCGCAACCGCCGTCTCGCCCGCCTCACTCCTTGAGGATGGTCTCCTGCTTCGTAGCCGATCCACCCTCCCCCGGCCGGCGTTGCGACGCCTGAAGTGAGTCCTCGCCGATGTCGGTCGCTGCTTGTGTTCCAGTCGGAGTGATGTCTGTTTGGTGGATCGGCTCCTTGTTGGCTTGTTCGCTGTCCCCGACTTGCAAGGGAGGCTTGCTTTGGTTTTGTCCGTTCTCAGCAGACTCGTTTGGGCTGTGGGTGTCCTGCGGCAACGGCGGCGTTGGCCCGACCACTTCCACCGCAGTGCGTTCGACGACCAACTGGAAGGCGCCCCTGTGGCGCTTGTTGATCTGCTTCTGCACTTCACGCACCTGCGTGTAGGTGGGGAAGCGCGGGTCACTCACTCTGACAAGTGCCCTGATTTCCGGCGGTGTCTGGGTCCAGTCGATGCGGACGGATTCCAGGTCAACGGCCTCGCTTTCTGGCACCCCTTCCACATCGCCGAAGGTGATGGTTTCATTTTCCAGAAAACGTTGGATGGTTTGTCCCACCATCTCTCGCGTGCTCTCCTGATGTTTGGCCCGCAGCAGACTGATGAAGCCGCTGCCGAGGGGGACGACTAACAGTCCGGTCAGGACAAAGCTGGCGGCACTGAGATGGCTTCGGGTCAGCTGTTCCCGGAAGTAGGGGTCCTTGCAGGCCATCAACACCAGACCACCGGTGAGGATGCCCAGCAGATTGGTGCAGAACAGCAGCCCTGCTCCGCTTGCTGCGGCCAGGGCGCCTTGGGATAGCAGCAGGCCCATCACACAGACCGGCGGGACCAGAGCAACAGCGATGGCTGTGCCGGCCAGGGAGCTGACGGCATCGCTGCGCAATTTGGCGTAGGTGGCCAATCCACCCGCCACCAGTGCAATCCCCAGATCGAGCAGGTTGGGGCTGGTGCGCGCTGCCACTTCCGAGCCGAACTGGGGTAACCCCACCAACCAGCCCAGAGCGGCGGAGAGAGCGGTGGTCAGCAGCACGCCGACCGCCAGGGTGATGAGGGACCGCGCCAGAAGGGACACGCTGCCCAGAAGCACGGCAAACGAGCCTGCCCGCAGCGGCAGGATCCAGGGGGCGACCACCATCGCGCCAATGACCACAGCGGCACTGTTGGCCAGGAGTCCGAGGGTTGCGATCAGGCTGGCGCCCACGGTGAGCACGATGAAGGCCTCATCCAGCTCAGCGTCGCGGCTGTAACTGCGATGCAGCCGATCGAGTTTGGTCGGCTCCATGCCGCTCATCGGCACTGCTTTCCCAGGCCCCACAGTCTGGCCGGGGTGTGATCACGCGCACAACGTGTTGAGACCCTTCTCACAGGGCATGTTCATTGCCTCGCTGACAGTGAAGTCAGTTGCCCATTACTGATGAAAGAGCTTCTCCACGGCACCGTTTGTGTGACCGCTGCCCTGTGCGTGGGCTCTGTGCTCGCTCTTGGCTCCTTTGCCGTGATCGAGGCGCTGCTGCCTGTGGATCCAGAGATGGTGTCGTTTGTTGATGCAAACGCTGAAAGCTGACCCGGCCACAAGCGAGGGAGCAGATCTCAACCCTCGGCGTGACCAGAAGCAAAGCCGATGACGTGACTTGAACACGCGACCCACGCTTTACGAAAGCGTTGCTCTACCAGCTGAGCTACATCGGCATCGACAGGAACTTAACATTCGGCACTGCGGCGCCAGATGCGTGAACGGTCAGAAGCCCAACGGTCAGTTGGATCCCGCCTTGAAGGCGCGTCTGCTTAAGGAATCACGGACCCCCTGGCGAGGTCTCCGGCGATTGGTCTGGGTCGCTCTGTTCGCCTCCGGCGGCCTTGGTTTGCTCGTCATGAGCTTCCGGGTCAGCGCTGGCAACAGTGTCGTTCTCAGCGATCTCGGGATTCAGATCGGCGCCGTCGTGCTCTTCGGTGGATTGCTCTGGTTTGACCGATCCCGAGACGACTGAGGGGACCTCATCGAGCTTCGCTTCTGCTGCTGCAGAAACCTCATCGTTGTTGAGGGGTGTGGTCTCAACCTGGTCCGTCTGCTCCGCGTCATCGGTGCCCTGCTGAGCCGCTTCGACCGCAGGAGCGACAGGAGTGTTGGGTGGAGTGGCCAGATCCCATTCCAGAGGCGCCAGTTTGAGCAGTCCGAGGCCAAAGGAGGCTGTGGAACGCTGGTAGTCAGCGTCAGTGAATGGGGTGAGGGCGGACACTGCCCTGTCTTCTCGGGTGAGCAGCCATGCGGCCTGGATCAGCTGCTGCCATTGCCAGAGCAGAAGGCTCAACAGTGGTGCCGCTAGCAGCAGGCTGCCCAGGCGGCTGCCGTTGTGCAGTGGTGAAAGGTCTGAGATCAACAGTGCGGATCCATCGATCCACCACAGCAGAACAAGGAGCACCAGGGCTCCCGATGCTCCCAACACTTTGATCGGAAGGGATGACTGGGCTGCACTGCATTGACGCTGGAAGTCCGTTCGTCCTGCCAGTGGCTGACGCACGAGCAAGAACGAGGCCCAGTCGGGAGATCGCTGCCAGAGGAGAACAGCGGGCACTAACGCTCCAATCGCCCAGGTGAACACTCTCTCCAGGCCCGGAACGGGGCCGAAGTCAGCACCTGCGAGCACCATGCGCAGCAGCAGCACTTCCAACGGAATTGCACCGATGGCCAGACACTGAAGCCAGAGCAGGGGCTCGCGGCGGGAACTCACGATGATCCGGGCGGAAGAGGAAGCGATCAGGTGCTGAGCTTGCGGCGTTGGGTGACCATCTTGAAGCCTTCAATCCGGTCGCCTTCTTCCCAGTTAGCAAAACGATCGCAGCCGATGCCGCATTCGAAGCCCGTGGCCACTTCCTTGACGTCGTCTTTGTTGCGACGCAGGGAGTCGAGGTCGCCCTCGTAGACCACCTGTTTGCCACGGCGGACACGCACCTTGCAGTTGCGCTGCAATTTGCCGTTGGTGATGTAGCAACCAGCCACTGCGCTCTTGCCGATGGTGAACACGGCGCGAACTTCGGCTTCTCCCAGGGCTTCCTCAACCAGCTCGGGTTCCAGCAGACCTTCCATGGCCAGCTGAATGTCTTCGAGCAGTTTGTAGATCACGTCGTAATCACGCACATCCACACCCGTTGCATCAGCAGCGCGCTTGGCGCCGGATGCCATTGAGGTGTTGAAGCCCACGATCACAGCGCCGGAAGCGGCTGCGAGATCGACGTCGGTCTCGGTGATTTCGCCCGGTGCCGACAGCAGCACACGCACCTGGACTTCGTCCTTGGGCAGCTGTTCAAGCGACCCCAGGATCGCTTCCACACTGCCCTGGACGTCGGCCTTGAGGATGAGGTTGAGCTCTTTGAGCTCTCCATCGCTGGCCTGACCAGACATAGCCGTGAGCGACACACGACGGGATGCCATCTGTTGTGCCAGACGGGTGGCACGGGCATCGGAGGCGCGATCTCCGACCACAGCGCGGGCGGATTTCTCGTCGGGATAAACCTCGAATTCGTCGCCAGCCGTGGGTACTTCACTGAAGCCAAGAGCCTCAACGGCGAAGGAAGGCCCGGCTTCCTTCATGCGCTTGCCGGAGTCGTCGACCATGGCGCGCACCTTGCCGAGGACAGGACCTGCGGCAAGCACGTCGCCGGTCTTGAGTGTGCCGTTCTGCACCAACAAGGTCGCCACTGGGCCCTTGGCCTTGTCGAGGTGTGCCTCGATCACGGTGCCGCGAGCCAGGCGATCTGGATTGGCCTGCAGGTCTTCCACTTCGGTGACCAGCAGGATCATTTCCAGCAACTTGTCGATGTTCTCGCCCTTAATGGCGCTCACCGGCACCATCACGACGTCTCCGCCCCATTCCTCAGCCAGCAGATTCTGCTCAGAGAGCTCCTGTTTGACCCGATCTGGGGATGCCCCTTCCTTGTCGCACTTGTTGATGGCAACAACGATGGGAACTTCAGCGGCACGGGCGTGGCTGATGGCTTCCAGGGTCTGGGGGCGCACACCGTCATCGGCTGCGACCACCAACACGGCAACGTCAGTCACCTTGGTACCCCGGGCCCGCATGGCCGTGAACGCCTCGTGACCAGGGGTGTCCAGGAAGGTGATCTTGCGGGGCTGCTCGTTGACTTCGATTTCGACCTGATAAGCACCGATGTGCTGGGTGATGCCTCCGGCTTCGCCGGCAGCCACACGCGCCTTGCGGATGGCATCCAGAAGGCTGGTTTTGCCGTGGTCCACATGGCCCATCACCGTCACAACGGGCGGACGGCGAATCAGATGCGCGAGGTCTTGCTCCTCGATCATCTCCACCGTCTTCTTGGCGGCCTCTTCAACGTCGTCCTGAAGCACAGGCACGCCGAATTCGTCGGCCACCGCTTCGATGGTCGGCATGTCCAGGGTCTGGGTGACCGTGGCGATGATGCCTTTGAAGAACAGGGATTTGATGATCTCTGAACTCTCCACGCTGAGCATGTCGGCGAGCTCCTGCACCGTGAGGTTGTCCTCCGGCACCACGATCATTTCGGGCCGCACCTGCTTGGCTTCCCTCGCAGCGCGCAGTTCCATCGCCCGGCGACGCTGGCGCTGACGTGTGGTTTCCTTGCGGCGTTTGCGGACAGCAGCAACGGGCTTGGCTGTGGTGCGTTGCTGTGACTTGGGCTTGGCAGGACGGGCCAGGCTGGCCGACAACACCAGCGCTTCCTGTTCGCCGGCGTACCCACCAGTTTGTGCCGCCAGGGAATCGTCGTTTTCCCCAATGATGTGCACCTTTTGGCGCTGTTTCTGGGGCGAACGGCTGCGCAGCGCTTCCAGTTTGGCGCTGTCGTCCCAATCGGGACGGCCAGGACGACGCTGACCACCTGCGCCAGGGGCAGGGCGATAGCCAGGGCGACGGGGTGCAGTTGCCGGTGATGGGGGCGTGGCGGGGCGAGCGACCGGGGGAACTGCCTTGCCGGCTGTGCCTTCGCCAGCCCGAGGTGAGACGGTAGTCCCATCGGGGCGACGCGGCGGTGGAGCACCGGGACGACCACTGGGCTTCTGCAGCTGCATCAGCTGACCAGGCGCCACAGGTTTCCGCATGCCGGCAGGCATGCCCGGGCGGGTCGGAGGTGCGGGACGGCCGTTGGCGTCGCGTCCACCACCAGCACCTTGGCCGTCGCGGCGGATCGGCTTGCCAACCAGCTCAAGAGTGTTGCCGGCGGCTCTGGGCGCACCGGGGCGGTTGACACCAGCTTTTCCTGCACCGGCGGCGCCGGTTCGGGTGGGTGCACCAGGCCGTTGTGGGGCCCCCGGGCGTTGGGGAGACGTTGGTCGCTGGCTTTGGTTGCCTGCCTGGGTTGGGCGAGGGCTGACTCCAGGGCGCTGTCCCGAAACGGGTCGGGTCGGGGGACCTGCCGGACGCTTGGGTTGGGGTCGACCCACCAATTCGGGTTTGGGGGCGGGGCGCTGTGGAGAAGGAACGGTGCGCTTCACCGGTGCGGGCGCTGCCGGACGGGGCATCCCACCTCCCTTGGACTGCACAGGCCTGGGGCTCGGTGTCAGCGGCTTGCTGGCCACGGGCTTGGCGGCAGGGCGCGGCGTCGGTGCCGTGGGTTTGCTCACGGCAGGCGCTGCGGGGCGAGCTGGAGGCGCCTTGGCTGCGGGTGCTGCAGGAGCAGAGGCCTTGGGCGTCGGTGCCGCGGGTGCAGGGCGGGCTGGAGCCGGTTGCGGCTTGGCGGTAGCCGGTTTGATCGGCGCTGCCGGAGCCGGCTTGGGCGCTGGCGCTGCAGGAGCAGAGGCCCTGGGCGTCTGTGCCGCGGGTGCAGGACGGGCCGGAGCAGGCTGTGGTTTGGCGGCGGCTGGTTTGCTCGGAGCTGCCGGAGCCGGCTTGGGCGCTGGTGCTGCAGGAGCCTCTGCCTTTTTCACAGACAGAATCGCCTTGCCGGCTGGCGGTTTGGCGGCTGCTGCAGGAGCGCCGTTTTGCTTGAGCAAGCCGCGGATCTTGCCTGCTTCTGCCTCACTGATTGAGCTGCTGTGGCTTTTGGCCGCAATGGACAGCTTTTCAGCGGCATCAAGCACATCCTTGTTGTCCAGGCCCAGGTCCTTGGACAGCTCATAAATTCTGACTTTGCCGCTGCTGGTCATTCAGGTCTCCGGTCGGTCCGGGCGCGTGGCCTCGGGGCACCAGACAAGCTGGGGCCAATGGTCATCTTGCCTCAGCGGCAGTTCCTCTCGAAAGAGAGCCGCTCCTGCAACACCGTGATCACGCTGTCGGGGACCTGACAACGCAGGGCCTTGTTCAGTCGCTTTCGGCGGCGTGCCTCATCCAGGCAGGCCTCCGTCGGGCAGAGATAGGCCGAGCGGCCCATCCCCCGATCGAGGAGGACCCCATCCTGGTGGTCGCGAATCACGCGCCAGAGTTGCTGGCGATCCAGCAACTGTCGACAGGCTACGCAGCGACGCAGGACGGGGCGTGGCTCGTTCACCGGGCTCCACCCTCGTCATCGCTGTTCACCGCTGCGTCACCGTCTTCAACTGAACCGTCTTCAACTGAACCGTCTTCAACTGAACCGTCTTCAACTGAATCGTCTTCAACGCTGGTGTCAGCCTCGACTGCGGGTTGGTCGTCTTCGCTGCTCTCAGCACTTGCCTCAACAGCTTCCACCTCGGCCGCGCTCTCTTCTTCGACGTAGTCCTCGTCGTCTTCCGGCAGCGGATAGAGCTCGCGCAGGCGTGCATCTTCTTCAGCACGAGCAGCCTGTTCGGCAGCCAGGCGTTCCTCGGCTTCCCGTTGCAGAGCCTCTTCTTCCTCGCGCTGAGAAATCAATTCGGCCACAACAGCGTCTTCGCTGGACTGGTCGTATTCCTGCGAGTTCTTGATGTCGATCTTCCAGCCGGTGAGGCGGGCTGCGAGACGGACGTTTTGTCCTTCACGACCAATGGCGAGGCTGAGCTGATCGGGGGGTACCAGCACGTGAGCGTGCTGTCCGACTGGATCCACCAGACGCACCATCTCAACGCGGGCCGGGCTGAGGGAGTTGGCGATGTACTGGCCGGGGTCCTGAGACCAGCGGATCACGTCGATCTTTTCGCCCCGCAGTTCATTGACCACCTGCTGGATGCGGGAGCCTCGGGCGCCGATGCAAGCGCCGACGGGGTCCACCTCACGCTCGATGCTGTCGACAGCCACCTTGGTGCGGGGGCCGACCGAGCGGGAAGGCGGATTGGCTTCTCGGGCCACGGCCACGATGCGCACGGATCCTTCCTGGATCTCCGGCACTTCGTTTTCGAACAGGTAGACCACAAGGCCGGCATTGGCACGGCTGACAAACAGCTGAGGGCCCCGACGAGGAACTTCGCTCACTTCCTTGAGGAACACCTTGAAGGTGGCATTCGCTCGATAGTTGTCGTTGGGAAGCTGGTCACGGCGGGGCAGCTCGGCCTCCACTTCAGGACGGCCCAATCCGGAGCTGACCGCCATGATCACGGACTGACGCTCGAAGCGGATCACGCGCGCAGTCAGCACAGGATCTTCGAGGTCGGCAAACTCCTCCTGGATCATGCGGCGCTGTTGATCCCGCAGCTTTTGGGCCAGAACCTGCTTGGTGGTTGCAGCCGCCATGCGACCGAATTCTTCCTTCTCCGGAGTGACATCCAGCACCACGGTGTCGCCCACCTGGGCGTCGTCGGCCACCTGCATCACTTCTGCAAGGGCAATCTGGTGGTCGTCGCTTTCGACTTCCTCAACGATGATTTTGCTGGCCAGAACGCGATAGCCCTCTTCGTCGAGATCGAGAGCAACATCGAAATTGCTGAAATATTCCTCGTCGAAGGGATCGTCGTTAATGCCCAGGTAGAGCGTTTTCCGATAGCGCTCGTAACCCTTTAAGAGGGCTTCCCTTAGGGCCGACTCCACCACCTGAGGTGGAAGTTTCTTCTCTTCACTGATGTCTTCGATCAGGTTGCTGAGGCCGGGAAGGAGAACGAGTGCCATCGAGGGCTGATTGGAAGGAAGGGGTTGAAACGGCCGGTCGGTCGGCCGGGGAAGAGGGCAATCCGACTAGCTGGTGGGGCTGGTGAGGCGGACGCTGGAAATCGAAGATCGGGCGATTTTTTTAATGCGGCCCTTGATGTTGATTTCAAGGTGGTCGTCACTTCGATCGAGCAACGATCCCGACAGGGTCTGTGGGGGTCCATCGCCTTCGTTGATGGTCACCTCCACAGGGAAGCCGCGAAACGTTTGGAAATCACGGTCACTTTGAACCAGATCACCGATCCCCGGGCTGCTGATTTCCAGCACATAGGCGTCGGTCAGCAGGGAGGATGCCTCGATGGCATCACCCATCGGTCCACTCAGGCCCGCACAGTCATCAAGGGTCACATCCGCACCACCAGGGCGACGGATTTGAACCTGCAAGGTCATTGGCCGCAGGTGAGTGTGCAATTGAAGATCCGCAAGCTCAAAACCCTGTTGTGCAGCAGTAGCCGCTGCAACAGAGGTGAGATCTGGCAGAAGAGGATGAGGCAACGAGGGGGAGGGGGTGTCGGGCTCAGGCCCGACGGCTGATGCTGAGATCACCCTCCCGGAGAGAGGTACTCGCCAGGCCTGTTGTCAATGTAAAGGATCGGGGGACGCCTCCCCCCATCTCTGTTCCATCAGCTCCCGCCGCTCTCAGTTGCAGCCCTGTACTGAAATGCGGTAGCTGAAACCTGTGGCTCCAGGATCTTTGTTGGCGCCGATCCTGAAGTTCACCTGGCTCACGGCCTTCCCCTGCGGTGCGCTGAAGGGGCCGAACTGTGCACCTGTACCAGTCGGTGGCTTCATCGCTTCGTTCACCACCTTGAGATTGGTGCCATCGCTGAATTTGAGGAACGCTTCGATTGGGTAGCTCCCAGGGTTCCCGTCCGTGGAGTCGGCTGTGAAAAACAACTTGTAGGAGCGATAGGGCTGGTCCACCACGAAATCCGTGTTCCAGTTCGTTCGACCGAGCGCTTTGCCAATCAGTCCTTTCGGACGCTCCACTTTCTTCTTGACGATCCCGGGTTCCGGACCACTGCCATTGCCGCCCAGTGGCATCAAGAACTTGCACGCTGCCTGGGCTCCCGTGGATACCAGAGCTGCTGCTGACACGGTGACGAATGAAAGCGCTGTCGCGAGTTTCAGGCGATTTGAAAACACAGCGTGCCAATCCAGTTGGTCACACTTTGGGTTCGGCAACCTGGGCTGTCCAGCGCGAAAGAGCGGATGTGCACCAACGGGATCAACCGGGTGGGTTGTTCAGGTCGATTGCGGCCATATCAATGAAGCGGTCGCCGGGCTGTTCTTCCCCGCGTTTGCTTGCGTCTTGATTGATGCACTGACCTTTCTGCTCATCAGTGGACAGGTACTGGCAGACCCGTGCCCAGAGCTTGCTTCGAGTGCCAGCCCCACCTTGGCTGAAATGCACTTGATCGATACCACCACTGGAGTCGATCTCCACCTGACAGAGCGCACAGCGCTGGCGCTGAGTCTGGGGTTCCGTCATGGCTCTTCTGGAATGTTGGGGCAAGTTAAGGCCTGGAACGTTGGATCAGAGAGCGTTTTGGCTGCCTAGCTTTTGGCGAGGCTCATTCATGTCGTGATCGCTTATCTGCTTCCGTTCCGCTCTGTTGGGCTCCGGGTCTTGGCATGGATGTGTTCGGCCTGCTTTCTGGTGCTGAACGTGGAGGCTGTTCTGGCAGAGGACTCCAGCCACAGCTTCGTTGCCGACGCCGCGCGCAAGGTGGCTCCTTCGGTAGTGCGGATCGATACCGAGCGTGCGGTGCAGAGGCAGCCCTATGACCCCACGTTGATTGACCCTCTGCTGCGGGATCTCCTCGGGGATCCGGTCGGAATGGAGCGGGAACGTGGTCAGGGATCGGGAGTGGTGATCGATGCTGATGGACTCATCCTCACCAATGCGCACGTGGTGGAAAGGGTCGACGAGGTCATCGTCACCCTGGCCGATGGCGATCAGCGAGACGGCCGCGTGGTCGGTAGCGATCCGGTGACGGATCTTGCTCTTGTTCGACTGCAGAAGGGTGTCCCGCCGGCGGCGGCCCCACTCGGTGATTCGGAAGCGCTTGATGTGGGCGATTGGGCCATTGCCTTGGGCACGCCTTATGGGCTTGAGCGCACGGTCACTCTCGGCATTGTCAGCAGCTTGCATCGCAACATCAGCAGTCTTGGCTTCGCTGACAAGCGTCTGGACCTGATTCAGACCGATGCCGCGATCAACCCAGGCAATTCAGGCGGCCCACTGGTGAACGCTGCCGGTGAGGTGATCGGTATCAACACCTTGGTGCGTTCAGGACCTGGAGCGGGTCTTGGCTTTGCCATCCCCATCAATCTTGCTCAGCGCGTGGCGGATCAGCTGCAGGTGGATGGTCAGGTGGTGCACCCCTATTTGGGCCTGCAATTGGTGCCGCTCACGGCCAGGATTGCCAGAGAACACAATGAGGATCCCAACGCTCTGCTGCAGCTGCCGGAGCGTTCGGGTGCCCTTGTCCAGACGGTGCTTCCCGATAGTCCTGCACAGAAAGCGGGGTTGCGCCGCGGTGATCTGGTGATCGGTGCCGGCGCGACGGCCGTGGTCGACCCTCAATCGCTTCTGCAGGAGGTGGATCGTGCCGAAATCGATGCGCCTCTGGCGTTGGAGGTGGTCCGCAACGGCAAGTCGTTGCACCTTTCGGTGAAACCGGCTCCGCTTCCGGGTTTGAGTTGAAGACCCTTGCTACCGTCGCGCGAGCCTTTGGCACACGACGACGGTGGATCTTCAGACCCAGATGAAGCATGCAGTGGCAGCGGCCGCTGTGGATCAGATCAAAGACGGCATGGTGCTTGGGCTGGGGTCCGGCTCAACGGCCGCTTTGATGATCCAGGGCCTGGGCGCCAAGCTCGCCAGCGGTGAGCTCAAGGACATCGTCGGAGTGACCACGTCGTTCCAGGGTGAGGTGCTTGCGGCCGAGCTGAACATTCCTCTGCTCAGCCTCAATGCTGTGGATCGGATTGATCTGGCGATTGATGGTGCTGATGAAGTTGATCCTGGATTTCAGCTGATCAAAGGGGGTGGTGCCTGTCACGTTCAGGAGAAGCTGGTGGCGGCACGGGCTGAGCGCTTCGTGGTGGTCGTGGACTCCACAAAGCTGGTGGATCGCCTCAACCTTGGTTTCCTGCTCCCGGTCGAGGTGCTTCCTGGCGCTTGGCGCCAGGTTCAGCAGCAGCTGGCTGCCATGGGCGGTACGGCTGAACTGCGTATGGCCCAGCGCAAGGCCGGGCCTGTGGTCACCGACCAAGGCAATCTCGTTCTTGACGTGAAGATGGACGGTGGGATTGCTGATCCTGCAGCTCTCGAGCTGGCCATCAACAACATTCCTGGAGTGTTGGAGAACGGTTTGTTTGTGAACCTGGCCGACGAGGTGCTCGTGGGTGAGGTCAAGGGTGATGTCGCCGGGGTGCGCAGCCTTGAGCGCCGCGCCTGAGGGGCGTGCTCCACGCGGGTGCACCTGGTTTTCAGCCGAGGCGCACTCGCACTGAGTGGGCATGGCTGTGGAGTCCTTCACTCCGGGCCAGTTGCTCGACGGCGCCACCGGTTGCCTCTAGAGCAGTTCGGTTAAAGGCAATCATCGAGGTGTGGCGCATGAAGGTCTCCACGCAAAGTGCGCCACTGAAGCGGGCAGTTCCGCAGGTGGGAAGCGTGTGGTTGGGCCCGGCCAGGTAGTCGCCGACAGCTTCCGGTGACCATGGGCCGATAAAAATCGCTCCGGCGTTGATGATGCGATCGGCCAGAGGTTGCGGCCGTTCCACGAGCAATTCCAGGTGTTCTGGAGCAAATCGGTCGCTCAGTTGGGCGCAAGTTTCCAAGCTGTCGCACACCACGATCAATCCCCAGTCCCCGAGGGACTGACGGCAGATGCTTGCGCGGGGGTGGTCCTGAAGTTGCCGTTCCAGTTCGGCCGGGAGGGCCTCGGCAAGAGGCTGTTCCGTGGTCAACAGGATGGCGGCTGCAAGGGGGTCGTGTTCGGCCTGGGCTAAGAGATCGGCCGCGACTTGTTCCACCTGTGCGGTGTGGTCAGCAATGACCAGCACTTCGCTAGGGCCGGCAAGAGAATCAATGCCCACCTGCCCCACCACAGCTTTCTTGGCCAAGGTGACGTAAAGGTTGCCGGGACCGGAAATCACATCCACCTTCGGCACCGTTTCGGTTCCGAAGGCCAGTGCGGCAATCGCCTGCGCTCCACCGATGCGATACACCTCATGAACCCCGGCCAAGTGCGCGGCCGCGAGAACGGTGGAGTTGACAAGACCATCGGGGCCAGCTGGTGTCACCATCACCACCCGCTCGACGCCTGCCGCTCGAGCGGGAACCGCGTTCATCAGCACCGTGCTGGGATAAGCCGCACGACCGCCCGGCACATAAAGGCCTGCCCGCTGCACGGGCCTCCACCGGCGACCAAGGCGTTCACCGTGAACGCCTTCGATCTCCAGGTCCTGGGGCTTCTGGCGCTGATGAAAGTCCTGAATGCGGCGGTGGGCCAGCTCGAGGGCGTCGCGCAGGTTCGCTCCCGTTTGCTCCCAGGCTTGGGCCAGTTGGTCCGGGGCGACTTGCAGCGGCTCGGGACGGAAACGATCGAAGCGTTCGGTGAGCTCGATCAGTGCCCGATCGCCCTGTTGTTTGACCTGAGCAAGGATCTGCTCAACAGTGCCCACAGCTTGGTGTTGCGTCTCTCCTGTGGTGCGGTTCGCGAGGCGATCTAGCGCCTGTTCCGCCGCTGTCACGTCATGGAGACAACACAGCAGAGAGGACGTCGTGGCCTGGCTGCTCGTCGTTGTCATCAGCGCGGATCTGACATCTCTGCTCTCAAGCTAGGCCCCGTCAGGCCCGCGCCATGGTGAGGAGTTGGTGGGCGCCCGTTGCGTTATGGTGCTGGATTGTCGATCCAGTACCAGGCTCAGTGGCCAATAACAAGTCGTCCAAGAAGCGCGTTCAGATCGCAGAGCGCAACCGCCTCCACAACCGGACTTACAAGTCTGCGCTGCGCACCCTGATGAAGCGTTGCTTCACGGCTTGCGATGCTTACACCGCCCAGCCTGGTGACGACGCCAAAGCATCCGTGCAAGCCAGCATGAATGCTGCCTTCAGCAAGATCGACAAGGCTGTGAAGGTGGGTGTTCTGCATCGCAATAACGGTGCTCATCAGAAATCTCGCCTGAGCGCTGCGGTTAAAAAAGCGATTGAGCCTGCAGCTGCTGGCTGAGCGCTCAGCGTTGCTTCTCTAGCGACCGGCAGAATGGACCTGAAGGCGCGTTTCAGGTCCTTGTGACGGTTCCCACCCTGATTGACAGTCACTGTCACATCGTTTTTCGCAACTTCGAGGAGGACCTCGAAGAAGTTGCTGCTCGATGGCGGGATGCCGGTGTGGTGTCATTGCTGCACGCCTGCGTAGAGCCTGCCGAGATTCCTGCCATCCGGGCCTTGGCGGATCGTTTTCCGGAGATGCGGTATTCGGTGGGAGTGCATCCGCTCGATACGGAGCACTGGACTGCAACCACTGCGGACGAACTGCGGGCTGCGGCACTAGCCGATGATCGTGTGGTGGCGATTGGGGAACTTGGCCTGGATTTGTTCCGGGAAAAAAACCTCGACGCGCAGTTGGCGGTGCTCGGCCCTCAGCTCGATCTGGCGGTTGAGCTGGGGAAGCCGGTGATCATCCATTGCCGTGATGCGGCAGAGCCGATGCTGGATGAGCTGCGGAGCCGTGCGGCTGATGGCCGCTGCCCGACTGGGGTGATGCATTGTTGGGGTGGGACCCCGCAGGAAATGGACGCGTTCCTGGAGCTGGGCTTTTACATCAGCTTCAGTGGCACCGTCACCTTCCCCAAAGCGACCGACACCCATGACTGCGCCCGCCAGGTGCCAGAGGACCGCTTCCTGGTGGAAACCGATTGCCCTTTCCTCGCTCCAGTGCCACGGCGCGGCAAACGCAACGAGCCCTCCTACGTGGCTGCTGTGGCGGCCAGGGTGGCTGAGTTGCGCAATCAAAGTCTTGAGTCCGTGGCTTCCATCAGCACGGCCAACGCAAGGCGTCTGTTTGCTCTCCCCTGAGCCCGTGCTTTCAGCCTGTCAAGGCGGGGGTGTCGGTCTGCAACACCCTGAAGTGTAAGATGGTTCATTGGCCTGGCCAAGGTGCAGGATCTGCGCCGCGGCTCCCAGAAGAGTCCATTTCCTTCCGGTGCATTGACGACGTCTGCCGTTCTGTCCCGAGATCTTTGAAAGCCCAGCTGCGGCAGCCGTTCTCCGTTAAGGGGGAGGGGTGTTGTGGCTGGGCGTCGCTGGTTTCGCGGTCATCACGTTCTGACGTTCAGGCCTTTTGTCCCCACTTTCATCTGCAGGTCTCCGCATGAGCAGCAGCGCGATTCAGGTCGCCAAGACCGCCACCTACCTGCCCGATTTGGTAGAGGTGCAGCGGGCAAGCTTTAAGTGGTTTCTTGACAAGGGTCTGATCGAGGAGCTGGAGAGCTTCTCTCCGATTACCGATTACACCGGGAAGCTTGAGCTGCATTTCGTCGGTAGCGAGTACCGGCTGAAGCGTCCGCGTCACGACGTTGAAGAGGCGAAGCGCCGCGATGCCACCTTCGCGTCTCAGATGTATGTGACGTGCCGTCTGGTTAATAAAGAGACGGGCGAAATCAAGGAGCAGGAGGTGTTCATCGGGGAACTGCCCCTGATGACCGAGCGCGGCACGTTCATCATCAACGGTGCTGAGCGCGTGATCGTGAACCAGATCGTGCGAAGCCCCGGCGTCTATTTCAAGGATGAAATGGACAAAAATGGTCGCCGCACCTACAACGCCAGCGTGATCCCGAACCGGGGTGCCTGGCTCAAATTCGAGACTGATAAAAACGATCTTCTGCATGTGCGGGTCGACAAGACCCGGAAAATCAATGCTCACGTGCTCATGCGTGCCATGGGCCTGTCGGACAACGACGTGATCGACAAGCTCCGTCATCCGGAGTACTACAAGAAGTCGATCGAAGCTGCGAACGACGAAGGCATCAGCTCTGAAGATCAGGCCCTGCTCGAGCTCTACAAGAAGCTGCGTCCCGGTGAGCCCCCCTCGGTCAGTGGCGGTCAACAGCTGCTGCAGACCCGCTTCTTTGATCCGAAGCGCTACGACCTCGGTCGCGTTGGTCGCTACAAGATCAACAAAAAGCTGCGCCTCACCATCCCTGACTCGGTGCGCACCCTCACCCATGAGGACGTGCTCTCCACCTTGGATTATCTGATCAACCTCGAGCTTGATGTCGGTGGTGCCAGCCTCGATGACATCGATCACCTCGGGAACCGCCGCGTCCGCTCTGTGGGCGAGCTGCTGCAGAACCAGGTGCGGGTGGGCCTGAACCGCCTGGAGCGGATCATTAAGGAGCGCATGACCGTCGGTGAGACCGACTCGCTCACGCCTGCCCAGCTGGTGAACCCCAAGCCCTTGGTGGCAGCCATCAAGGAGTTCTTCGGCTCCAGCCAGCTGAGCCAGTTCATGGATCAGACCAACCCTCTGGCTGAGCTCACCCACAAGCGCCGGATTTCGGCCCTTGGCCCAGGAGGCCTGACCAGAGAGCGTGCGGGCTTCGCCGTTCGCGATATTCACCCCTCTCACTACGGACGTCTCTGCCCGATCGAGACGCCTGAAGGTCCTAATGCCGGTCTGATCAACTCCCTGGCGACCCACGCTCGGGTGAATGAGTACGGCTTCATCGAGACCCCTTTCTGGAAAGTTGAGAACGGTGTTGTTCTCAAGCAAGGCGATCCCCTCTATCTGTCTGCTGACCTGGAAGACGAGTGCCGTGTTGCCCCCGGTGACGTGGCCACCGATGCGGATGGCCGGATCCTCGCGGACCTGATCCCTGTGCGTTACCGCCAGGACTTCGAGAAGGTGCCCCCAGAGCAGGTCGATTATGTGCAGCTTTCACCGGTCCAGGTGATTTCTGTCGCAACATCGCTGATTCCTTTCCTCGAGCACGACGACGCCAACCGTGCCCTGATGGGTTCGAACATGCAGCGTCAGGCCGTTCCTCTGTTGCGTCCTGAGCGTCCCCTTGTGGGCACCGGTCTGGAGACTCAGGTGGCTCGCGACTCCGGCATGGTGCCGATCTCCCGGGTCAACGGCACCGTCACCTTCGTGGATGCCACCGCCATCGTGGTGCGGGATGAAGAGGGCGTGGACCACACCCACTTCCTGCAGAAGTATCAGCGTTCCAACCAGGACACCTGCCTGAACCAGCGTCCGATCGTGCGTCAGGGCGATCCGGTGATCGTCGGTCAGGTGCTGGCCGACGGCTCTGCCTGCGAGGGCGGCGAAATCGCTCTGGGTCAGAACGTTCTGATCGCCTACATGCCCTGGGAGGGTTACAACTACGAGGACGCCATCCTCGTGAGCGAGCGCCTGGTCAACGACGACTTGTACACCTCGGTGCACATCGAGAAGTACGAGATCGAAGCCCGTCAGACCAAGCTTGGTCCTGAAGAAATCACCCGCGAAATTCCCAACGTTGCTGAGGAAAGCCTCGGGAACCTCGATGAGATGGGCATCATCCGCATCGGTGCTTTCGTGGAAAGCGGCGACATCCTGGTGGGCAAGGTGACCCCGAAGGGCGAATCTGATCAGCCCCCCGAAGAGAAGCTGCTGCGCGCGATCTTTGGCGAGAAGGCTCGCGATGTGCGCGATAACTCGCTGCGCGTTCCCAGCACTGAGCGCGGACGTGTGGTTGATGTGCGCATCTACACCCGTGAGCAGGGTGATGAGCTGCCGCCGGGCGCAAACATGGTGGTGCGCGTCTATGTGGCTCAGCGCCGCAAGATTCAGGTGGGCGACAAGATGGCCGGCCGCCACGGCAACAAGGGGATCATCAGCCGCATCCTTCCCCGGGAGGACATGCCCTATCTGCCCGACGGCACCCCGGTCGATATCTGTCTCAATCCCCTCGGTGTGCCGAGCCGGATGAATGTTGGACAGGTGTTTGAGCTGCTGATGGGTTGGGCAGCGTCCAACCTCGACTGCCGCGTCAAGGTCGTGCCCTTCGATGAGATGTACGGCGCTGAAAAATCGCAGCAAACCGTGGAGGCTTTCCTCAAGGAAGCTGCCAGCCAGCCCGGAAAGGATTGGATCTACAACCCAGATTCACCTGGCAAGTTGATGCTGACCGATGGCCGCACCGGTGAGCCTTTTGATCAGCCTGTGGCTGTGGGCTACTCCCACTTCCTCAAGCTGGTCCACCTGGTGGACGACAAGATTCACGCCCGTTCCACAGGTCCTTACTCCCTGGTGACCCAACAGCCTCTCGGCGGTAAGGCCCAGCAGGGTGGTCAGCGTCTGGGTGAGATGGAAGTGTGGGCTCTTGAGGCCTATGGCGCCGCTTACACCCTGCAGGAACTGCTGACGGTCAAGTCCGACGACATGCAGGGCCGTAATGAAGCTCTCAACGCCATCGTCAAGGGCAAGCCGATCCCCAGGCCTGGCACTCCCGAGTCCTTCAAGGTGCTGATGCGCGAACTCCAGTCCCTGGGTCTGGACATCGCGGTGTTCACCGATGAAGGCAAGGAAGTGGACCTGATGCAGGACGTGAACCCCCGCCGGAGCACGCCCAGCCGGCCCACTTACGAATCCCTCGGCGTCGCGGATTACGACGAGGACTGACGGATCAACGAACGAACCGAATAACCCTCTCTTCCTTCCCTAACCGTCAATGACCAACAGCAACCTCCGCACCGAAAACCACTTCGACTACGTCAAGATCACGCTTGCATCACCCGATCGGGTGATGGAGTGGGGTCAGCGCACCCTCCCCAACGGCCAGGTGGTGGGTGAGGTCACCAAGCCTGAGACGATCAACTACCGCACGCTCAAGCCCGAGATGGACGGGCTGTTCTGCGAAAAGATCTTTGGTCCTTCCAAGGACTGGGAATGCCATTGCGGTAAGTACAAGCGGGTTCGCCACCGCGGCATCGTCTGTGAGCGCTGCGGAGTGGAGGTCACCGAGAGCCGGGTGCGCCGTCACCGTATGGGCTTCATCAAGCTGGCAGCCCCGGTGTCCCATGTGTGGTACCTGAAGGGCATCCCCAGCTACGTGGCCATCCTGCTCGACATGCCCCTGCGGGATGTGGAGCAGATCGTCTACTTCAACTGCTATACGGTTCTTGATCCCGGTGATCACAAAGACCTGAAGTACAAGCAGCTCCTCACTGAAGACGAGTGGCTGGAGATCGAAGACGAGATCTACGCCGAAGATTCCGAGATCGAAAACGAGCCTGTTGTGGGCATCGGCGCTGAGGCGCTCAAGCAACTACTCGAGGATCTCAATCTCGAAGAGGTGGCTGAGCAACTGCGCGAAGAGATCGCCGGCAGCAAAGGTCAGAAGCGCGCCAAGTTGATCAAGCGCCTGCGGGTGATTGACAACTTCATCGCAACGAATGCCCGTCCTGAGTGGATGGTGCTGGATGTGATCCCGGTGATTCCGCCCGATCTGCGTCCGATGGTGCAGCTCGATGGTGGTCGGTTCGCGACCTCCGACCTCAACGACCTTTACCGCCGCGTGATCAACCGGAATAACCGGTTGGCACGTCTGCAGGAGATCCTTGCTCCCGAAATCATCGTCCGCAACGAGAAGCGGATGCTGCAGGAGGCTGTTGATGCCCTGATCGACAACGGTCGTCGCGGGCGCACCGTTGTCGGTGCCAACAATCGTCCGCTCAAGTCGCTCAGCGACATCATCGAGGGCAAGCAGGGCCGCTTCCGTCAGAACCTGCTCGGTAAGCGTGTCGACTACTCCGGTCGTTCCGTGATCGTGGTCGGACCCAAGCTGAAGATGCATCAGTGCGGTCTCCCCAAGGAGATGGCGATCGAACTGTTCCAGCCGTTCGTGATCCATCGCCTGATCCGTCAGAACATCGTCAACAACATCAAGGCCGCCAAGAAGCTGATTCAGCGGGCCGATGACGAGGTGATGCAGGTGCTGCAGGAAGTGATCGATGGTCACCCGATCCTCCTCAACCGTGCTCCGACTCTTCACCGTCTGGGCATTCAGGCTTTCGAGCCCAAGCTGGTTGATGGCCGTGCCATTCAGCTGCACCCTCTGGTTTGCCCGGCGTTTAACGCTGACTTTGACGGTGACCAGATGGCCGTCCACGTGCCACTGGCGATCGAGGCCCAGACCGAAGCCCGCATGTTGATGCTGGCCAGCAACAACATTCTTTCGCCGGCCACTGGCGAGCCGATCATCACCCCGTCTCAGGACATGGTGCTGGGTGCCTATTACCTGACGGCACTGCAGCCCGACGCAAAAACCGTTGAGTTCGGTGACCGTGCCCGCACCTTCTCTGACCTGGAAGACGTGATCCATGCCCATGCCGACAAACGTGTCGGTCTGCACGAGTGGGTCTGGGTGCGCTTCAACGGTGAAGTGGAAGATGACGACGATCGTGACGAGCCGATCAAGTCAGAGACCCTCAGCGACGGCACCCGTATGGAGCAGTGGACCTACCGCCGTGATCGTTTTGACGAAGACGGTGCCCTGATCAGTCGCTACATCCTCACAACAGTCGGCCGCGTGGTGATGAATCACACGATCATCGATGCGGTGGCAGCCACCTGACGCCTGATTGATTCCCTTCTCCACCCCGTATTGACCGACTGATCGCTGCCATGACCTCCACTCCTTCCAAATCCCGTAAATCCTCCAAGGGCTCCAAGGCATCCAAGGCCGCTAAAGCGGCTGAGGCTGCTGCTGCCAGCAAGGCCTTGGCCAAAACACCACCTCCGTTCCGCAACCGGGTGGTCGACAAGAAGGGCCTCAAGAATCTGGTGGCCTGGGCCTACAAGCATCACGGCACCGCCGCGACCTCGGCGATGGCGGACCAGCTCAAGGATCTCGGTTTCAAATACGCCACCCAGGCAGCTGTCTCCATCTCTGTGGATGACCTCAAGGTGCCAGAAGCCAAGCAGGATCTGCTGGGGCAGGCGGAAGAGCTGATTACCGCTACGGAAGAGTCGTATCGCCTCGGTGAGATCACCGAGGTGGAGCGTCACACCAAGGTGATTGACACCTGGACGGAGACCAATGAGCGTCTGGTGGATGCGGTCAAGAAGAACTTCAACCAGAACGACCCGCTCAACTCGGTCTGGATGATGGCCAACTCAGGCGCCCGCGGAAACATGTCGCAGGTGCGTCAGCTGGTGGGTATGCGAGGCCTGATGGCCAACCCCCAGGGTGAAATTATTGACCTTCCGATCCGTACCAACTTCCGTGAGGGTCTAACGGTCACCGAGTACGTGATCTCCTCCTACGGCGCTCGAAAGGGCCTGGTGGACACCGCGCTGCGGACTGCGGACTCCGGCTACCTGACTCGCCGTCTGGTGGACGTGGCTCAGGACGTGATCGTGCGTGAGGACGACTGCGGCACCACCCGTTCGATCATGGTGAAGGCCGAGGACGGCAAGTACGGCAGCCGTTTGATTGGTCGTCTCACCGCTGATCAGGTGGTCAACAGCGACGGCGAGGTGCTGGCTGAGCGCAACACGGAAATTGACCCTCCCCTGTCGCAGCGTTTCGAGAAGGCCGGTGTGCCTGCTGTGATGGTTCGCTCTCCGCTCACCTGCGAAGCCAACCGTTCGGTCTGCCGCAAGTGCTATGGCTGGGCCCTGGCCCACAACGAACTGGTTGACCTCGGTGAAGCCGTCGGCATCGTTGCGGCTCAGTCGATCGGTGAGCCTGGTACTCAGCTCACCATGCGGACCTTCCACACCGGTGGTGTGTCCACAGCTGAAACCGGTGTGGTGCGCTCCAAGGTGGAAGGCACCGTTGAGTTCGGCCCCAAAGCTCGCGTGCGCCCCTACCGCACCCCCCACGGTGTGAATGCTGAACAGGCTGAGGTTGATTTCACTCTCACCATCAAGCCGTCTGGAAAGGGCAAGCCCCAAAAGATTGAGATCACCAACGGTTCTCTGTTGTTTGTCGACAACGGTCAGGAGATCAATGCTGACGTGACCGTTGCCCAGATCTCTGCCGGCGCGGTCAAGAAAAGCGTTGAGAAGGCCACCAAAGATGTGATCTGTGATCTGGCAGGACAGGTGCGCTATGAGCAGGCCATCCAGCCCAGAGAGGTCACTGACCGTCAGGGCAACATCACCCGTAAGGCCTCACGCCTGGGTCGGATGTGGGTGCTGGCTGGTGACGTTTACAACCTGCCCCCCAACGCCAAGCCTGTGGTGAAGCCAGGCGCCTCGGTGTCTGAGGGCCAGGTGTTGGCTGAGGCCAGCCAGTCAAGCGAGTACGGCGGTGATGTGCGTCTGCGCGACTCGCTCGGCGATTCACGCGAGGTGCAGATCGTCACCACGGCGATGACCCTCAAGGATTTCAAACTGCTCGGTGAGTCCACCCACGCAGGTGAAATCTGGAACCTTGAGGCCAAGGACGGCACCCGTTACCGCCTCAACACCATCCCCGGCAGCAAGATCGGCTCCGGTGAAGTGGTGGCTGAGCTGGCGGATGATCGCTTCCGCACTCAGACCGGCGGTCTGGTGCGTTTTGCCACCGGCCTGGCCATCAAGAAGGCCCGTTCCGCCAAGAACGGCTACGAGGTCAACAAGGGCGGAACCATGCTCTGGATCCCCCAGGAAACCCACGAGATCAACAAGGACATCTCCCTGTTGATGATCGAGGACGGCCAGTGGATCGAAGCCGGTACTGAGGTCGTCAAGGACATCTTCAGTCAGACCGCCGGCATCGTCACAGTCACCCAGAAGAACGACATCCTGCGCGAGATCATCGTGCGCAGTGGCAGCTTCCATCTCTGCACGGAGAAGAAAGCTCTCGAGCGCTTCGAAGGCGACGGCGTCATGGTCAATCCTGGTGAGGCGATTGCCAAGGGCATCAAGAGCGATGCCATGGTGTTCGTTCAGACCGTGGAAACTCCTGAAGGCAATGGTCTTCTGCTGCGTCCCGTTGAGGAGTACACCATCCCCAACGAAGCCCAGCTTCCTGAACTCGGCCACGTCAAACAGCCCAATGGTCCCCACCTGGGTCTGAAGGCCACTCAGCGTCTGGCGTTCAAAGACAACGAGCTGGTGAAGTCGGTTGAAGGTGTTGAGCTGCTCAAGACTCAGCTCAGCCTGGAGACCTTCGACACCACCCCGCAAATGACGGTGGATGTGGAACGCGTGCCCGACAAGCGCGCCAAGACCATCGAGCGCCTGCAGCTGGTGATTCTTGAGAGCATCCTGGTGCGTCGCGACACCATGTCTGATTCCAGCCATGGTTCCACCCACACCGAACTCCAGGTGGAAGATGGTCAGTCGATCAAGGCGGCCGATGTGGTGGCTACCACGCAAATTCTGTGTAAGCAGGAAGGCGTCGCTCAGATTCCAGAGGAACTCGACGATGAGCCCGTGCGCCGTCTGATCGTCGAGCGTGAAGAAGACACCACCACGATTTCCACCAATGGCACCCCCAGCGTGACCGTTGGTCAACGGGTGGTTGATGGTGACGAGCTGTGTGCTGGGCAGCCCGCCGGCTGTTGCGGTGAGATCGAAAAGGTCGACAGCAATTCAGTCACCATGCGTCTTGGGCGTCCCTACATGATTTCGCCCGACTCCCTTCTGCACGTGCGTGACGGTGATCTCGTTCAGCGCGGAGACGGCCTGGCGTTGCTGGTGTTCGAACGCCAGAAAACCGGTGACATCGTTCAGGGTCTGCCCCGAATTGAAGAACTGCTGGAAGCCCGTCGCCCCCGGGAATCCGCGATTCTTTGCAAGAAGCCCGGCACTGTTGAGATCAAGCAGGGTGAGGACGATGAAAACACCGTCGTCACCGTGATTGAGGCCGACGACGCCATCGGTGAATACCCGATCCTTCTGGGTCGGAACGTGATGGTCAGCGATGGTCAGCAGGTCAGGGCCGGTGAGCTGCTCACCGACGGACCGATCAATCCCCACGAGCTGCTCGAGTGCTTCTTTGAAGATCTCCGCTCCCGCAAGCCTCTGATGGATGCGGCCCAGGAGGCGATCGCCAATCTGCAGCACCGTCTTGTGAACGAAGTGCAGAACGTCTACAAGTCGCAGGGCGTGTCGATCGACGACAAACACATCGAGGTGATCGTGCGTCAGATGACCAGCAAGGTGCGGGTCGAAGACGCCGGTGACACCACCCTGCTGCCCGGTGAGTTGATCGAGCTGCGTCAGGTCGAAGACACCAACCAGGCGATGTCGATCACTGGTGGAGCTCCTGCTGAGTTCACTCCAGTGCTTCTGGGTATCACCAAGGCATCCCTCAACACCGACAGCTTCATCTCTGCGGCCTCCTTCCAGGAGACCACCCGCGTGCTCACTGAAGCTGCCATCGAGGGCAAGAGCGACTGGCTGCGCGGCCTCAAGGAGAACGTGATCATCGGTCGCCTGATCCCTGCCGGTACCGGTTTCAGTGGTTTCGAAGAGGAGCTGCGGGCTGAGGCGGGTCCCCATCCCGACATCCTTTCGGAGGATCCGGCCGGTTATCGCCGCATGCAGAACCTTCGCCCCGACTACACCGTCGACATGCCGGCCGCTGAGGCCACCCAGGCTGCCGCGGTGCTCGATGATCCCAGCGATGCCGATCTGGAAGCCACCCGCTCCCGTCATGGCATCGAAGACAAGAGCACCTTTGCGGCCTTTACTCGCCCTGACGCCGACAACGAGCTGAAGGAAGAGCAGGTGCTGGATGCCGAGGCTGTTGAAGGGCTGCAGGAAGAAGGCCTGCTTAGCGATGAGTGAGCCTCGGCTCACGATTCACGGGAGTGGCTTCGGCCACTCCAGACTGTGTTGTTTCCCGGGTCCCGCCCATGCTTGAACCCACCTTGATCCCCAAGCGCAAGCTTCCTCGGTATGGGTTCCACACCCACACCGAGCGCCTGAACGGTCGTGTTGCCATGCTCGGGTTCATTGCCCTGTTGGTGCTCGAGTTCAAACTCGGCCACGGTGTGATCTCCTGGTGAGCACTGCTTTGCTCGGGCGGAGTGCCGCCGACCTCGAGCAATGGGCCGTTGCCCAGGGTCAGTCAGCCTTTCGGGGTCGTCAGCTCCACGACTGGTTGTACGCCAAGGGTGCTCGGGATCTCAATGGCATCACCGTGTTGCCGAAGGCTTGGCGTGCAGCCCTGCAGGAGCAGGGCGTTGTGGTTGGTCGGCTGCAGGAGCAACTGCGGTCGGTCGCCAGCGATGCCACCACCAAGCTCTTGCTCGGCACCGAGGATGCCGAGACCATTGAAACCGTTGGTATCCCAACGGATCAGCGGCTGACGGTCTGCGTTTCAAGCCAGGTGGGCTGCCCGATGGCCTGCCGCTTCTGCGCTACCGGGAAAGGGGGACTTCAGCGCTCACTGGCGACGCACGAAATCGTTGACCAGGTGCTCAGCATTCGCGAAGTGATGGACCGCCGTCCGTCCCATGTGGTGTTCATGGGCATGGGTGAGCCGCTGCTCAACATTGAAGCTGTGCTCGAGGCGATTCGCTGCTTCAACGATGATCTCGGCATTGGTCAGCGTCGGATCACAGTCAGCACCGTTGGTGTCCCCCGCACCCTGCCCAAGCTGGCCGAACTGGCCATGCAACGACTGGGTCGTGCGCAGTTCACCCTGGCGGTCAGCCTGCATGCACCCAACCAGCAGCTGCGCGAAGAGCTGATCCCCACAGCGCATGCCTATCCCTTTGATGCGTTGCTCGAGGACTGTCGCCACTACCTGGCCATTACGGGTCGGCGGGTCAGCTTCGAATACATCCTTCTGGGTGGGCTGAATGACCATCCCGCCCATGCTGAAGAGTTGGCTGATCGGGTTGGGGGCTTTCAAAGCCATGTGAATTTGATTGCCTATAACCCGATCGAAGAAGAGGAGTTCCAGCGTCCATCCGCGGAGCGTATTGCTGGTTTCCGTCGGGTTCTGGAGCGTCGTGGCGTCGCGGTGAGCCTGCGTGCCAGTCGCGGCCTCGACCAGAACGCCGCCTGCGGTCAATTGAGGCGACAAAACAAGCCATAACGGGTGATCTAAGGGAGACTGCGGCCATCTGCGATGGGCCATGACCGGCGTCGATTGGCTGATTCTTGTGCTCTACATGGCCGGCACTCTGGTGTTGGGATTGTGGTTGGCACGTCGGAACCGCAGCGAAGACGATTACTTCGTCGCTGGGCGCAGCCTTAGCGGCTGGTTAGCCGGTGCGTCGATGGCGGCCACCACCTTCTCGATCGATACGCCGTTGTATGTGGCCGGGCTCGTGGGCACCCGTGGTCTCGCCGGCAACTGGGAATGGTGGAGTTTTGGTCTTGCCCATGTGGCAATGGCGGTGGTGTTTGCACCCCTCTGGCGTCGTAGTGGCGTGATGACCGACGCGGCTTTCACTGAACTGCGCTACGGCGGGGCACCGGCTGCCTGGCTTCGGGGAATCAAGGCGTTTCTCCTGGCACTGCCGGTGAACTGCATCGGCATTGGCTATGCCTTTCTGGCCATGCGCAAGGTGGTGGAAGCCCTGGGCATCGTGTCGAATCAGCCCATGGCTTCGTTCGCTGGCTTGCCCGACACGGTGGCTCTTCTGGCTGTGGTGGCTGTGCTTGTGCTCATTTACACCGTGGCGGGTGGCCTCTGGGCGGTTGTGGTCACAGATTTTGTGCAGTTGGTGTTGGCGTTGTTGGGCGCGATCGCCGTGGCCTGGGCAGCCGTCCATGCCGCCGGTGGAATGGACGCCATGCTCAGTCAGCTTGAGGATCTGGGCCGGCCGGAGCTACTGGCTCTGGTGCCTTGGCACTGGAATGAAACCGGTTTCGAGTGGATCGGCGGTGCCGGCATCAGTGCCGCCACGTTCCTGGCCTACCTCAGCGTGCAGTGGTGGAGCTTCCGTCGCAGTGATGGGGGTGGTGAGTTTATTCAGCGCATGCTGGCCACCCGGGATGAGCGGCAAGCGCAGCTGGCTGGCTGGGTGTTTCTAGGCGTCAACTACCTCGTGCGTAGCTGGCTATGGGTGCTGGTGGCTCTTGCGGCTTTGGTGCTGCTACCGGCCCAGGGTGATTGGGAACTCAGCTATCCCACCCTGGCGGTGAGCTATCTGCCGCCGGTGGTGCTGGGACTGGTGGTGGTGTCGCTGGTGGCGGCCTTCATGAGCACCGTGAGTACGGCGGTGAACTGGGGAGCCAGTTACCTCACCCATGACTTGTATCAGCGCTTTCTGCGACCGAAGGCCAGCCAAACCGAGCTGCTGCTGGTCGGTCAGCTCACCAGTGTTCTTCTACTGGTGTTGGGGGTGATCACGGCATTGATCAGTGACAACATCGGCACGGTGTTCCGTCTTGTGATTGCCATTGGTACGGGCCCCGGGGTGGTGCTCGTGCTGCGCTGGTTCTGGTGGCGCATCAATGCAGCAGCTGAACTGGCGGCCATGGTCTGTGGTTTTGTGGTCGGCCTTTGCACCTCGGTGGTGCCGTTGTTGGTGATTCCTGATTACGGCATGCGCTTGATGGTCACCACTGGGATCACGGCAGTGGTCTGGATTGTGGTGATGCTGATGACACCGCCGGAATCGGAAGCGGTGATGGAGACGTTCGTGCGTCAGGTGCAGCCGCCCGGTCCTGGTTGGCGTCGTTGGCGTGAGCGTTTCGGGGTTGAGATGGTGGATCCGCTCAGTGAATTGATCCGTCGCTTCCTCCTCAGCAGTGCGGTGCTGTTCGGGGCTCTGCTGGGATCGGGTGCCTTCCTTCTGCATCAATCGCTGATCGGTTGGCTTGGTCTGGTGGTGGCAGTGCTCTGCGGGTTCCCTCTTCTTCGCTCCTACGGCCTTCGCTTTCGATCCAACTGAGCAGGCTTCACAATGGTCACCAAAGCATTGTTGACGTGCAGTTTTTCCGCTCCACCCTTCTGCCGGCACTGATCGTGCTGTTGTTTGCCCTGGCGCTGGTGGCGGTCAGTGCCCGGATCTGGCTTCCGGGCGACATGTTGGCCCCTGCTCCCGTCGGCTGATCCCGTTGATGCCACTCCCTCTACGATCAGCACCATGAGTGATCACGAGAACCGGCTAGGCGACCTGGAGCTGGCCAACTTGGCCATCGATCCTGATGTGCTTGCAAAAGAGTTGGCGGCCGAACAGCTCGCTGACCCGCTCGATGAGATCTCATGTGATGAAAGCATTGATGAGACACTCCAGGCAGCGCGAGATTGTGACGCCGGTCTGGAATGGTTGAAGAGCGGGCCTGAGCACCGACTCCAGGGTTTGCGGGTTTTTTGTGAGCATCGCGACCCGCGTGCAGTTCCACTGTTGCTGCCATTGCTGCAGGAGACCTGTCCGATCGTTCGGATGAGTGCTGTTTATGCACTGGGTCGGAATCCATCTCCCGCCGCCGTTGAGCCCCTGCTCAAACTGCTTCAGCTCGATGCCAATGGCTACGTGCGCAAGGCAGTGGCCTGGAGTTTGGGGAATCACGCTGACGGCCCTGTCTTGACTCCTCTGGTTCGGGCTCTGCAGACCGATATTGCGGCTGTTCGGCTTTGGGCTTCTGTGTCTCTGGCTGAAGCTGGTGTCACCTCCCCCGCCAAGGCTGATCTGGCGGCTGGACAGCTCCTCACGAGCCTTGCGATTGACAACGAGCCGGTCGTGCGCAGCAACTGCATTTGGGCTTTAGGCCGGCTGATCGACCAATTGGTTGATCCTCGTCGTGATGAGGTGGTGGAAGCCTTTGTCAATGCGCTGGTCCACGATCAGGAGCCGTCCGTACGGGATGAGGCACGGATCTCACTGGAGCAGCTTGAGAACCCAGAATTGCTCGAGCGGGTGCAGACCCTTGTGGATGAAGGGTTGCTCGGCTGAAGTCTGCACCTTGGTCTGACCCTTTTCTGTGGGTGTGCTGTAACAGCTGGCCGTCACTGAAGCCCAGGGTTGCTTAGCATCTTTCCATTCCTGGTTGAGGTGCATGCCCCAGCGCACACTCCGCTTCCGGATCCTTCCCGACGGCCGCGTCGAGGAACGGGTCGAAGGTATTGAAGGAGAGGCGTGTCTGGGACTCACTGAACGACTGGAGACCGCTCTCGGCTCCGTCGAACGGAGAGAGGCCACGTCTGAGGCCTACAGCACGCGGACTGAACAGTCCCAGCCCTTGTCCGTTGAACAACTCTGATGTCCCACTTCAGCACTGTCAAAACCGAGTTGCGTCAACGGGAGCCTCTGGTGGCTGCTCTGCGTGATTTGGGTTATTCCCCTGAGGAGGGAGCGCGTCAGGTGCGGGGTTATCGCGGTCAGACCGTTGAAGCCGAGCTGGCTGTGGCCATGAGCGAGGGTGGCGATCTGGGATTTCGCTGGAACGCCGAGTCTGGTGCTTACGAGCTGGTGACCGATCTCGACCTTTGGAAGCAGCAGGTGCCGATTGAGCGCTTCCTCTCCAAGCTCACGCAGCGCTACGCCTTCAACACCGTGCTTGCGGCCAGTGCTCAGGAAGGTTTTGAGGTGGCTGAACAGCGCAACTGCCAAGACGGTTCGATTGAACTGGTGGTGACACGCTGGGACGCCTGATCGACGAGCGTTCGCAGCGTGTCGCTCTCCTTCGACCCATCGGCGGCTTACCAGGCCTCGCCTGATAGCGCTGAACAGCGCACAGGTCATGAGCCTTTGCTTGGTGGTGAGCTGCGCGAGAAAGCGGTGTGGGTCGATGAAGCGGTGTGCATCGGATGTCGCTATTGCGCCCACGTGGCTGGTAACACCTTTGCGATCGAACCCACGCTCGGGCGGTCGCGAGCGATCCGACAGGACGGTGACAGTGGTTCCTGCATTCAGGAGGCCATTGATACCTGTCCCGTTGACTGCATCCACTGGGTCGACTTTGAAGAACTCGAGGGCTTGAGGGTGCGCCTGGAAGGAATGGAGCTGCTGCCCTTAGGCCTTCCCTCCCCGGCGCGTCCCCGCCGTCAGCGACCGCGGAGTCGACCTTGAGGTCGTCTTCTCCAATGCCCTCGGTCTTGCCGACCCGTCGCTTTGGGCGTACGGAGCTGGCCATGCCCGTGCTGTCGCTCGGGGGAATGCGTTTTCAGCAGAGCTGGACCGATCTACCCGCTGGGGAGATCACCACCAGCTCTCAGCAGACAGTGGCTGACACCTTGAAGCGGGCGGTGCACTGCGGTTTTCATCATCTGGAAACGGCTCGCCATTACGGTAGTTCCGAGCGTCAGATCGGCTGGGCTTTGCCTGATGTGCCTGATCCGCACAGGATTTTGCAGACCAAGGTGCCGCCTAAGGAGGATCCGGCGGTCTTTGAACAGGAGCTGGAGCTCAGCGTGGAACGCCTGGGCGGATTAAGGCTCGACCTGCTGGCGATTCATGGCATCAATCTGCCTGAACATCTGGACTGGACAATTCGTGCGGGGGGATGCCTGGATGTGGTGCGTCGTTGGCAGCAGCAGGGCCGCATCGGCCATGTCGGCTTCTCCACCCATGGCCCCACGGAGCTCATCGTTGCGGCGATCGCTACCGATGCCTTCGATTTCGTCAACCTGCACTGGTATTTCATCCGTCAGGACAACGACCCTGCCTTAACGGCCGCAACTCGCCATGACATGGGCGTGTTCATCATCAGCCCCACCGACAAAGGCGGGCACCTGCATACGCCTTCTGCACGCCTTTGTGAGCTGTGCACCCCCTTGCATCCGATCGTCTTCAACGACCTGTTCTGCCTCAGTGATCCCCGCGTCCACACCATCAGTGTTGGTGCGGCCCGTCCCGGCGATCTCGACCTCCATCTGGAGGCGCTCACCCATCTGGAGCATGCTCAGGAGCTGATTGCACCGATTGCAGCTCGGTTGGAGGCAGCGGCGCGTTCGTCTCTGGGGGAGGTCTGGTGTGACACCTGGAGTCAGGGGCTCCCCGACTGGGAGCAAACACCGGGAGACATCAACCTGCCGGTGCTGCTGTGGCTGCATGGCCTGGTGGAGGCCTGGGGATTGGAGGGATATGCCCGTGCCCGCTATGGGTTACTTGGTCAGGGGTCCCATTGGTTCCCGGGTGCCAATGCCGATGGCCTGGACCACGCCGTCAGTGAGGCGGATCTGCAGGCTGTGTTGGGCGAGAGTCCCTGGGTTGATCAGATCCCCGAAATTCTGCGGGGGTTACGCAAGCGGGTGGGAGGCACGACGCAGAAACGGCTGTCCAGCACCTGATCGACGCTTGGCATTGGGCTAACGGGGTGTTGAACCGAGCGGTAGCTTCGCCGGCAGGCCAACGGCCCGGGGGTAGGCCTTGGGGCAGGGAGCCGTTGGCTGCAACCGGAACTGATGGCGCATGCCTTTGCCCGCGGGGAGTTCGCGTCCTTCCTGGAACCGGATCCTGGCCTTAAGCGGCAGCAAGGCCTGCTCGAGCTCCTGTTGGTCGGTTTGATCCCAGCGGCCTCGATAGAGCAGCGCCTCACCCTGGGGTTGCAGCAGGGGGACCAGGTATTCGGCTACTACAGGAGCGGCGGCGACAGCCCTCGCCATCGCTAGATCGAACTGGCCCCGACAGCTTGTGTCACGGCCGGTGAGTTCCACCCGTTCGGTGCGGATGCGGATCCGTTCCTTGAGGCCGATGGCCTCGGCCATCGCCAGCACAGCTGCGGTTTTGCGGCCGACCGAATCCACCAGCGTGAGCTGGGCCCCGGGCAAAGCGATGGCGACGGCCAGACCGGGGAACCCACCACCGGTGCCCACATCAATGCAACGTCGCGCTGTGTTCGGGGTTTGCAATTCGTCTTGCAGGGGCCAGAGGCTGTCGACGATCTGTGCGACCCAGAAGTCTTCTCCTTCCAGCAGGCGGGTGAGATTGACGCGTGCGTTCCAGCGCAGCAGTTCCTGCTGTAGTGCCTCGAATTGGTTCAGCTGCTCCGCAGACGGCGTCCAGCCCAGGGCCTCCCAGAGGGCCGGACCTGGAACGCTGTAGGTGGGCAGGGTCGGCATGGCAGCCGGCAGCTCAGTTCTTCCTAGGATGACGCCTCGCCTACCGGATCCAAACGGGCATTGCCCTTCGACGTTTGAGCAGCGCACCGAGCCACTACGAACGCCTTGGTGTCGCCCCGGAGGCTGATGCGTTGACGTTGCGTCAAGCCTTCCGTCGTCGCAGCAAAGCCCTCCACCCCGACACCACCGCGTTGCCTGCAGCGGAAGCGGCCCGACAGTTCCAGCAGCTGCGTGAGGCGTACGACCTTTTGCAGGATCCACGCCAGCGGGCTGCCTACGACGCTGGGTTGGCCCTGGCTGATCAGTCTTCATCTGTCTCAATCCCTTCGCCGGCTCCTCAAAGTCATTCCGATGGCTGGGGTCGGGTGGGTGAACGTCGTCCCTTGTCCGGCGGCGAGTGGTGGGCTTTGGTGTTGTTGGTGCTGGCCCTAGCTTTTTGTCTCCTGCTGGGGCTGGGTGGTGCCTGGGCTCGAGGCTTGGAACTTCAGGTTCAACCCAGTTGGATGGTGGCGGAGCAGACTTCTCCTCAGCCTCTGAACCGCGATCGCAGCGATGAGCCCCCTGCCGCCCGCCCAGACGCCCCTGAATCAGCATTCCTTGCGGGCCCTTGAGGCCTGGCTGGCCGATCTCGGCGCTGTGCGCAGTGATCAGGATGCCTGCCTTTGGCAGTGGTCACAACCGCTCTGGTCAGCCCAGATCCGCCTTGATCAGGAGGATCTGCAGGTGATCTGGCTCCAGGATGGAGCGACCTGTCAGCGCAGCTTTCCCTACGGTCTGTCCCGTCTGGATATCGAAGCGGCGATGCGGGCGGGGCCTTGAAGTCTTGCCATCATGACAATGTTGTGGTGGTGGATCCGGTGGCCAGAGCTCATCCAGAGACCCGTCGATCCAACCGCTTTTGCCCTCCGGCGCAGCGCAGCCCTTATCGCTCTCTCGCCGATGGCACCGCGCTGACTCACGGGATGGAGATGTTCGCCGAGGGTGGCTGGTCGGCGATCCGGATCCGGCTCGAAGCACGGGGTTGGTCACCCACACAGATCGAGCTGATGCACGATCAGCTGCGACAGGGTTGGCCTCTGACCATGGCGGCCCGTCAGGTGGCTCTGTCGACGGGATTGTGTCCGTTGCGGTCTCGTCCTCTCGGGTGAGATCAGCGGCAGACGTCGCTGCGCTGTTCGCCGCTGGTGGAAAGGGGGCCACAGTTGAACCAGCGCACCAGGCCCACTTCCGCGTCGGTGAATAGCACCAAGATGCCACCACAAAGAAGAACAACGGCCAGGGTGGCCCAGGTCTGACGACGGCTCATGGGCAGGCGGACCGGCTGAAGTGCAGTGCTTGAAACTTAGGGCCGAGTTGCTGCTGATGCCACTGTTGATCAAGGCTTTCAGCGGTGAGGGGGTTCAGGGCAGGAAGTTGCGCCAGCACTGGAACACCGCCCAGTTGTTCGAGGGTGCGGGGGTTATCTGCATGGGCTGGTCCATTAAGAATGAGCCCCATCACGGTGAGGCCGCGGCGGTGTAGCGCTTCGAGGCTCAGCAGGGTGTGATTGAGAGTGCCGAGGCCGCTTCGGCCAACCAGCACGATTGGCAGTTGCCAGCGTTCCAGCTGCTCGATCTGTAGCCAGTTGCGGCTCAGGGGCACCATCACGCCGCCTGCGGTTTCAACCACCAACGGCTCCGTCGTTGATGGCAGGGTTAATTGGGCAGGGTCGATCCAGCAGTTTTCTCGTTCGGCCGCCCAGTGGGGTGAGACCGGTGCCTGAAACGCATAGGCCTCAGGAATCCAGCGGTGTTGGGGAAGGTGGAGCAGTTGGGTCAGCCACTGGCGATCGCCCCCCTGTTCCAGTCCGCTTTGCACCGGTTTCCAGTATTGGGCCTGCAGGCCCTGCACCAGCAGGGCGCTGACCACGGTTTTGCCCACATCGGTGTCGGTGCCGCAGACCACCAGCTGCAGTGGGGCTGCGCCAGGGGGGGCGGAGGTCATCAGCGGAGTGAGCGTGTTCAAGCATCCTCGCCATCCAGCCAGCGGCGGACCCGCATCAGCAGGTCTGGCTCCAGTAGGGCATGGCCGCAGCCCTTCAGCACCCAGAGGTCTGCGGGGAGGTCGAGTTGGGTTTCCAGGTCATGCTGGAGCTGCTGGCGTGCTTCCGCCACCACGATGGCGTCAGCTTCAGCGTTCACCACCAGCACCCGGGCCTGTGCTGGCAAACCGTCGGGAAGCCCGGTGGTGGCCATCAGCAGGCGGAGGTCGTCCCGCAGCCGTTGGCGGCCTGTCTCGCTTAGCCCTTCGTTGATGGGGCTTGGTGGAAGTGCGCTCGTGGGTGTGGGCGCTGCAGCTCGCTCGAGAAAGGTCTGCAACATGGTGCTTTCGCTGGAAGTCCCGATGCAGCGCTCCATGCCTTGGAGGCCGGTTTGCAGCGCGCGTCCAGCCCGGCCCTGAGGCACAAAACGACTGAAGCTGGCCAGCAGCACCACGTCGGTGGCCTGGGCGAGCAGCGGGGCTGCCAGTAGATGGGGCCCTAAGGAGTGGGCGATCACGACGCGACGTTGGCTTGCTGCAGGTTCGGCGGCGTCCCGCCAGTGCGGTTGGTGTGGCTCACGTGATCCATAGCCCCGTTCACCGCTTTGCCAGACCCAGCCATGGTTCTGGAAGTGGCGTCCCCAAGCCCCCCAGGAGCTGCTGTCGCCGCTCCAACCATGCATCGCGATCACCTGCTTCATGGGTGGTGGATCAAGGGTGGCGTGTTGCCTTCAAGCGGCGCAGCAGCAGTGCCAATGTGTCATCGCTCTGCTGTCGGTGCAGCACCAGCCGCAAGCGGGCTGAGCCCTCCGGCACGGTGGGCGGGCGAATGGCAATGCTCAGCACACCGTCGGCCTCCAGCTGCTGTTGCAGATCCAGAGCCGCCTGGTCGTCTCCCACCAGAAGAGGAACAATCGGCCCTCGCCCTCCCGGACGGGGCCAACCGGCCGCGGCAATTTCATCCCGCCAGTGCTCGGCCTTGGCGACCAGCTCCTCTCCCCAGTGAGGCTGGCTCTTGATCAGTGCCAGTGCGGCCAAGGCTGCAGCGGCCAGGGGCGGGGCCAGGGCGGTGGTGTAGCGGAATGCGCCGCTGGTCTGCAGCAGCATGTCGCCCAGTGCTTCGTCACAGGCCAGGAAAGCTCCACCACTCCCGAAGGCTTTGCCGAAGGTGCCACTCACCATGGTCACCCCGGTGCAGGCGTTGTTGTCAGGCTGCGTGAGCTCTGCCGTTAGGCCCCGTCCGCCAGGGCCGAGCACCCCTAGGGCGTGGGCCTCATCAATCAGCAGCCGGGCGTGGAAGCGGCGGCAGAGGGCAGACAGACCGGCGAGGTCGGGGCTGGTGCCTTCCATGCTGAATAGGCTTTCGCTCAGCACCAAGAGCGGTTGGCTCGGCCGGCTCGCGCGCACCTGCTGCAAGTGCCCCTCCAGATTGCTGAGATCGTTATGGGCGAAGCGCTTAAGGCGCGCACCGCTGGCTTGCACCCCCACCAGCAGGGAGTGGTGGATCAAGCGGTCGGCCAGCACCGTGGTGTGGCGATCGGCCAGTGCGGACACCGCGGCGAGATTGGCCTGAAACCCACTGGGGAAGAGCAACACCCGCTGCCATCCCAGCCAAGTGCTCAGTGCGGCCTCCAATTGCTGGTGCACGGGGCGGCTGCCGCTGACAAGGCGAGAACCACCGGATCCCACTCCCTGCTCGTGCATGGCCGCCGCGGCAGCCTCCAGGAGTGCGGGATGGCGCGCCAGGTTGAGGTAGTCGTTGCTGGCCAGATCGCGCAGCCCAGGGTCATTGCCGTCACTGCTGACAGCGCGCAGACGTCCTTCGTCGTTGGTGCTGTGCGGGGTTGGCGCCCAGGTGCGCAGGCGGCGACGGCGGGCAGGCGGAAGGCTGGCCATCCCATCACTTTGGTGCACGCCGTACAGACGTTGCTCGAGGCCTCCTTAGGATTCTGGCCATGGCTGATCTCGATTCACCCTCCACGGAACAGCAAGCCGATGGGGTGATCGACCTCAATCAGCTGTTCCCTTTTCCCCTCGATGACTTTCAGTTGGAGGCGATTGATGCCCTCAACCAGGGGCATTCGGTGGTGGTCAGCGCGCCCACGGGATCGGGCAAAACCCTGGTGGGCGAATACGCCATCCACCGGGCGATTGCCCATGGTCAGAAGGTGTTTTACACGACACCGCTGAAGGCGCTGTCGAACCAGAAGCTGCGGGATTTCCGTGAGCAGTTCGGTGCTGAGAATGTCGGCTTGATGACCGGCGACCTGAGCGTCAATCGCGACGCCCGGGTGGTGGTGATGACCACCGAGATCTTCCGCAACATGCTCTACGCCGAGGCGGAGGAGGGCAACGATCCTCTGGCGGATGTGGAGGCGGTGGTGCTCGATGAGTGCCATTACATGAATGACTCCCAGCGCGGCACCGTTTGGGAAGAATCAATCATTCACTGCCCTCCTTCGGTGCAGCTTGTGGCACTGTCCGCCACGGTGGCGAATGCCGGTCAGCTCACTGACTGGATCGAGCGGGTGCACGGGCCCACGCGGCTGGTGCTCAGTGATTTCCGGCCGGTCCCTCTGCAGTTCAGTTTCTGCAGTGCCAAGGGCCTGCATCCCTTGCTGAATGAGGCAGGCACTGGTCTGCATCCCAATTGCAAGGTGTGGCGGGCTCCGAAAGGTCATAAACGCAAAGGGCGTTCACCCAAGCCGCCCCAGCCGGAGGCACCGCCGATCAGCTTTGTGGTGGCCCAGATGGCGGAGCGCGAGATGCTTCCCGCCATCTATTTCATTTTCAGCCGCCGCGGCTGCGACAAGGCGGTGCGTGATCTGGGGGTGCAGTGCCTGGTGACTGCGGACGAGCAGGCTCGGATTGCGGCCAGGCTGAAGGCCTACACCGCGGCCAATCCCGAAGCGGTTCGTGATGGGTTGCATGCCGATGCCCTGTTGCGGGGTATTGCTGCCCACCACGCCGGCGTACTGCCGGCATGGAAGGAGCTGATTGAAGAGCTGTTCCAGCAGGGGTTGGTGAAGGTGGTGTTTGCCACCGAAACCCTGGCCGCAGGCATCAACATGCCGGCCCGCAGCACGGTGATCGCGTCGCTCTCCAAACGCACCGAACGGGGCCATCGGCCCTTGATGGCCAGTGAGTTTTTGCAGATGGCCGGCCGTGCCGGCCGCCGAGGTCTCGACTCCAAGGGCTATGTGGTCACGGTGCAGAGCCGTTTTGAGGGGGTGCGTGAGGCCGGTCAGCTGGCCACGAGCCCCGCAGATCCTTTGGTCAGTCAGTTCACCCCCAGCTACGGGATGGTGCTCAATCTCTTGGCCCGCCATGACCTGGCCAAGGCCAGGGAACTGGTGGAGCGAAGTTTCGGCCGCTATTTGGCCAGCCTCGACCTCGTGGAGGAGGAGGAAATTCTCACCCAGCTGCGTCTGCAGCTCGGCCAGCTTCAGGGCACCTCCGGCGATGTGCCCTGGGAAGACTTCGAAGACTACGAAAAACGTCGCGGTCGGCTGCGGGAAGAGCGCCGGTTGCTGCGCATCCTTCAGCAGCAGGCCGAGGAGACCCTGGCCAACGAGCTCACGCTGGCTCTGCAGTTCGCCAGCATTGGCACCCTGGTCAGCCTGAAAGCCCCGCAGTTGCGTGGTGGTGTGACCCCGGCGGTGATTGTCGACAAGCTCGATGGGCCCGGGCAGTTTCCGTTATTGCTCTGCCTCACCCAGGAGAACGTCTGGTTGCTCGTGCCCTGTCAGGCGGTGGTCAGCCTGCATGCCGAGCTCAGTTGTCTGCAGGTGGATGGTGTCACGACTCCGGATCTGCATCGGGCAGGTGAGCTGCGCCATGGCGATCAACACAGCGGCGGCCTGGCTTTGGCGGTGGCCCACATGGCCCAGCGCCACGACATGACCACGCCGCAATATGACCTTGCCGGTGAGGTGCTCTCTCAGGCTCGGTTGGTGAAGGAATTGGAGGACGACCTCGAGACCCACCCCGCCCATCGTTGGGGTGATCGGCGGCAGCTCAAGAAGCATCGTCGCCGGATGGAGGAGCTGGAGATTGAAATCAGCGAGCGCCAGCAGCTGCTCCATTACCGCGCCAATCGCCATTGGGAAACGTTCCTGGCCCTGATTGAGATCCTTCAGCACTTCGGCTGTCTCGATGAGTTGCAGCCCACCGAGATCGGGCGCACGGTGGCGGCTCTGCGTGGGGATAACGAGCTCTGGCTTGGTTTAGCGCTGATGAGTGGCCATCTGGATGACCTGCCGCCTGCGGAGCTGGCAGCGGTGTTTGAGGCCATCAGCACGGAGGTGAACCGCCCCGATCTCTGGAGTGGTTTTCCGCCACCACCGCGAGCGGAAGAGGCCTTGCACGATCTGATGGGAATCCGTCGTGAACTGCTCAGGGCTCAGGAGCGCTGCCATGTGGTGGTGCCCGCATGGTGGGAGCCGGAGTTGATGGGTCTGGTGGAGGCCTGGGCCAAGGGCTGCGCCTGGAATGACCTGATTGCCAACACCTCGCTTGACGAGGGCGATGTGGTGCGGATCATGCGCCGCACTGTGGATCTGCTGGCGCAGGTGCCCTATTGCGAAGCCATCAGTGAACAGCTGCGTAGTCATGCGCGCCAAGCATTGCGGGCGATCAATCGCTTCCCTGTGGCGGAAGCCGACGATCTGCTCAAGGCCGCGGCGGCGGAAGCGGCGGGACTCAATCCGGCGACCGAGCGGGCTGCTTGAGTCGCCGTTGAGCCTCTCCGGCTTGAATTAACCCTGAGCAACAGCCATCGCTGCGGGGTCAACGACCCGGTCAAACTCCTCAGCACTCACATAGCCCAGCTCTAACGCGGCATCTTTGAGGCTTGTGCCTTGCTCGTGGGCGTACTTGGCGATCGCGCTGGCTTTGTCGTAGCCGATCACCGGAGCGAGGGGCGTCACCAGCATCAGGGATTGTTCAACGTCGCGTTGGATGCGGCTGCGATTGGGCTCAATGCCCTCCACCATCGCCACGCGGAAGCATCGACAGGCATCAGTCAGCAGGGTAATCGCCTGCAGCAGGTTGAAGCCGATCAGCGGTTTGTAGACATTCATCTGCAGGTGGCCGCCGCTGCCGGCCATCGCCACCGCCGCATCGAGGCCGATCACCTGAGTGCAGACCATCGCCATCGCCTCGCATTGGGTGGGGTTCACCTTCCCCGGCATGATTGAGCTGCCCGGCTCGTTCTCCGGCAGATGCAGTTCCGCCAGTCCGGCGCGGGGACCGCAGGCCAGCAGGCGGATGTCGTTGGCGATTTTCAGCAGGCTGACCGCGAGCAAGCGCAGCTGACCCATGGCATTGACGAGTCCGTCGTGGCCGGCCATCACTGCAAATTTGTTGGGTGCTGAGCTGAAGGGCAGGCCGGTGAGCCGGGTGAGCTCTGCTGCTGCCTCCCGGGCAAATCCATCAGGGGCATTGAGGCCTGTACCCACAGCTGTGCCACCGAGCGGTAATGGCAGCACCTCCGCCAGGCTGGCGTCGATACGTTGTGCTGCAGTGCCGATCTGATCGCGCCAGGCCGAAGCTTCCTGGCCGAGGGTCAGCGGCACGGCGTCCTGCAGATGGGTGCGCCCGATCTTGACGATGTCGGTCCAGGCATCCGCTTTGGCCGCGAAGGCGCTTGATAGTCGTTGCAGTTCCGGCAGCAGGCGGCGGCTGATGCCCTCCGCCGCCGCGACATGAATCGCCGCAGGGAAGGCGTCGTTGGTCGACTGGGAGCGGTTGACGTGGTCGTTGGGGTGCACCGGCTTGTGGCTTCCCAGCGGCTCGCCGGCGGCCTGCGCAGCCAGGTTGCTGATCACCTCGTTGAGGTTCATGTTGGTTTGCGTGCCACTGCCGGTCTGCCAGACCCGCAGTGGGAATTGCTCGTCGTGCAGGCCTTCCGCCACAGCGGCTGCCGCTTCAACGATGCGATCGCGACGCTCTGCATCCAAGACGCCAAGCCGTGCGTTGGTGATCGCAGCTGCTTGCTTGATCCGAGCCAGGGCGTGGATCAGCTCCGCCGGCATGCGATCGGATGCAATGGCGAAGTTGTGCAGTGAACGCTGGGTCTGGGCCCCCCAGAGAGCCTCGGCAGGCACCTCGACCGGGCCCATGCTGTCGGTTTCAACCCGGGTCGCTGCCACCATCGTTGTTGGGCTCCGCTGCGCTGCCTGTGCTCAAGGATGCATCCTGCCAGCCAGGGTTCAGTCCTCTGCTCGGGGTCTCAGCACCAGCCACACGATCACCAGCAGCCCAGTGGTGCTGACGATCGTGTAGATCCAGTCGGCGTAGGGCGTCCAGAACAGGGCCGCTGGCAGCAGATCAGAAACCAGCTCAGAGACCAAGGCGATCCCAGATCACACCGAGATTGGCCTGGTGCAGGTCGGTGCTGAAGCAGTCCGCCAGTTGCTCGGCGTTGAGCTTGCTGGTGACATCCGGATCAGCGGCCAGATTGGCGCGGAAATCGCCGCCATCAGTGTTCCAAGCGGTGTGGGCGTTGCGCTGCACGACGCGGTAGGCGTCCTCCCGGCTCATGCCGGCATCCACCAGCCCAAGCAGCACCCGCTGGCTGAACACCACGCCGCCATACACATTCATGTTGCGGCGCATGTTGTCGGGATAGACCCCGAGGCCTGCCACCACGGCGGTCATTTCCCGCAGCATGAAATGGAGGGTCACGGAGCAGTCGGGGAGCATCATCCGCTCGGTGGAGCTGTGGCTGATGTCCCGCTCGTGCCAGAGAGCCACATTTTCGAGCGCCGCAACCACATAGCTGCGCAGCACCCGTGCCAGGCCGCTGATCCGCTCACTGCGGATGGGGTTGCGCTTGTGGGGCATTGCTGAGCTGCCCTTTTGCCCTTTGGCAAAGCTTTCCTCGACCTCGAGCACGTCGGTGCGCTGCAGGTTGCGGATTTCGGTGGCAAAGCGATCCAGGGACGCTCCCACCAGGGCCAGCGTTTGCACGTAGTCGGCGTGGCGATCGCGGGAGATCACCTGGGTGCTGGCGGTGTCGGGCGTGAGGCCCAGTCGCTCGCAGGTGAGCCGTTCCACCTCGGGATCTGTATTCGCATAGGTGCCCATAGCACCACTGATCTGGCCTACGGCCACATCCTTTTCAAGGCGCTCGAGTCGCTCGGCGTTGCGGCGTGTTTCCGCCAGCCAGCCGGCCAGTTTGAAGCCAAAGGTGATCGGTTCCCCGTGGATGGCGTGGGATCGACCGATCATCACGGTGGCCTTGTGCTCCGCAGCCAGTTGGGCGATGGCTCCATCCAGGGCCGCCAGCTCCTTGCGCAGCAGGGCCACCGACGCCTTGAGCTGAAGGGCGATGCCCGTGTCCAGCACGTCGCTGCTGGTCATGCCCACGTGGATGAACCGACCCGCGTCACCAACGTGCTCATTCACGTTGGTGAGGAAAGCAATCACGTCGTGGCGGACTTCTGCCTCGATTTCGAGGATGCGCTCAGGTTCGAAGGCCGCTTTGCTGCGGATGTCCTGCATGGCGTCCTCGGGCACGCGGCCGAGGCTGCAGTTGGCTTCGCAGGCTGCAACTTCTACATCCAGCCAGCTCTGATATTTGGCTCTGTCAGTCCAGAGTTCGCCCATCTCGGGCAGGGTGTATCTCTCGATCAAGGCCAGCGCGTGGCAACGACTTGTCCAATGTATGGCCCAGCCTTCAGGCCGAATGGAGGCGCTGATGCTCCACTTCCCATTGCACGTGCTTCCCCCAGGCCTGTTGCCGCACCAGGCAGCGGCCGCCCCGGCACTTGATCACTTGAAAAGGCGGCAGGTCGGAGGGGTGATTGTCGAGGGTGGCGAAGCTGCCGGGCGGCAACAGCTCGAGCACTCCGTTCTCGGGCTTGCTTTTGACGGGATGGAGCGAGCGCTCAGCCTGATTCCGGCCGGGGCGATGGCTGCGGGGAGGCTGACTGACTGACACGGCCAAAGGCTCGGTTGGATTGATCTTCTTCGGGGTTTTGTGGTCTCCGGTCTGACCACCTGGATTTGTTCGGTTTTCCCCTCTGCTTTTATGACGAAATGGCACAGAAGACCCGATTGGACCAGCACTTGCTGACGCTCGGCCTGGTGCCGACCCGTCAACAGGCGCAACAGTTGATCCGCGCTGGCAAGGTCCGTGATGGTCGTGGGCAGTTGCTGGACAAGCCTGGCCAACAGGTGGCGGCTGATCTTGCGGTGAGTGTGGAGCAGCCACCCCGTTTTGTGTCTCGGGGAGGCGAGAAGCTCCTTGGTGCTTTGGAGGTGTTCCCGATTCAGGTGGAGGGAAGGGTGTGTCTCGATGGGGGCATCTCCACCGGTGGTTTCACCGATTGCCTGCTCCAGCACGGGGCCAGCCGTGTGTACGGGATTGATGTGGGCTATGGCCAGACGGCCTGGAGCTTGCGCACGGATTCTCGGGTGGTGCTCAAGGAACGCACCAATCTGCGTCGGCTGACGCCTGACGAGCTTTATGGCCCGGATGATCCCAGGCCTGATTTGGCGGTGGCCGATGTGTCGTTTATCTCCCTGCGACTGGTGATGCCTGCGATTCAGGCACTGCTGACGTCTGACTCCACAGAAGCGCTGCTGTTGGTGAAGCCCCAGTTCGAAGTGGGTAAAGAGCGGGTGGGTAAAGGAGGCGTGGTGCGGGATCCTGCCGCCCACTGCGATGCCATTAGAGACGTGCTGGAGTCAGCCGGATCGCTGGGGTGGACGGCCTACGGCTTGGTGGGATCACCCATCACGGGTCCCGCTGGCAACCATGAATACCTGTTGTGGTTGCGTGAACGCGCTCCTGTGTCGCCCTGGACGGCAGGACCTCTGGCGGGACAGCCTGTTGTCGCGCTGGAAGATGAGGAAGTTGCCAAGGTGGTCTCCACCACCTTGGCGTCGTCACGCTGAGATTCGGATGGGGCTCAGAGGGCTGTGGTGTCGCGATCACCGGTGCGGATGCGCACCACGCTCTCCACAGGTGAGATAAAGATCTTGCCGTCGCCGATTTCGCCTGTTTTGGCAGCTTCAGCGATTGCGTTCACCACAGTGTCGACGTTGCTGTCGTCGATCACCACTTCAATCTTCAGTTTCTGCAGGAACTCAACGGTGAACTCTGAGCCGCGGTAGCGCTCCACCTGGCCTTTCTGACGGCCGAATCCCCGCACCTCGCTCACTGTCATGCCGACGATGCCGGCGTTCACGAGGGCAAGTTTGACGTCCTCGAGCTTGAAGGGGCGAATGATGGCCTCGACTTTTTTCATGGAAGCGCTGGCAAGGACTAGTGGTGAAAGTGTGTCAGAAATGGCAAGGATTCGGTAGGCCTGCCACAACCTGTCGCAGGCGCTATTTGGCGTTTACGAGCCCCTTTGGCCACTGCCATTACGGCGCAGCCTGATAGGGGCAATTGTGCGGTTCGTTACCAATTCCTGGATCGGTCGCCCTAGCGGTTCACCTGCTCTTGGCATGCCTGCTGGCGGTGGTGATAAACGCTGCCGCGGTAGTGGAGCTCGACCGTGGCGTCTGGGGCCGCTGCTTGATGGCGTAACGAGGCTGAGTAGTGAAGGCCTCGGTAGATGTGTTCAACCTGCGCGTTGCTCGCCTTTGCCTGCCTGCTGGGGTCATAGCTGACCCCGCGGTAGGTGCGTTGTTGAGTGGTCATGGTTGCCGTGTCGAAGGGAGTGGATCAATCCCGAGAGTCGGGGCCGCTTCGATGGAAGGAGCGTTGCTTCGCCTTGCGGATGGGCTACTTCCGGCTTGAGGGTCGACACGCAAGGTCGGCCGAGCTCAACGTTTTGTCCTTCAGCGTTGTTCTATCCATTTTTCGCTGTTCATGGTGAACAGTTTTGCGGTTTGAGTGGGAAAAATTTCTGAAGATTTCTTCTCGCAGAGTGCTGTGGCTCGGTCGTAGGGTTCGAAATGACTGTTGAAAAGCCTTGAGCCAAGTCGCTTCCGACGCCACGCGTACGCCCCTCTACGGCGAGCGGGCCATCGCTGATGCCGAGCTGATCTGCTTTGACAACCCCCGGCCGGGACGCCCCTATGAGGTCTCGATCGAGCTGCCGGAATTCACCTGCCTCTGCCCATTTTCGGGCTATCCCGACTTTGCGGTGTTGCGCCTCACCTACCAGCCGGGCCCCCGGGTGGTGGAACTCAAGGCGATCAAGCTCTACGTCAACAGCTATCGCGACCGCACCATCTCCCATGAGGAGGTGGCCAATCGCATCCTGGACGACCTCGTGTCTGCCTGCGATCCGGTGTGGATGCAACTCGAGGCCGACTTCAACCCCCGCGGCAATGTGCACACCGTGGTGCGCGTCAGCCATGGGACCCGGCAGCCTTGCTGAGGAGAGCCGGAAACTCCTGAGCGAAGCCACTGAGGTTGCGGTTGCAGAGCCCTGCAACATGCAGCTTTCCATGCTGTGAGTCGCCCACTGCCCAGAGCTGGCGCGTGGCTACCAGGCTCAGCCCACCGCCCAGCAAGGTGATCGCAAATCCCAGGTACACCAGAGGGACTCCGGGATCCCGTTTCAGCAGTAATCCGCTGGCGGGCATCACCTCCACCACACGCAGTGGCAGGCCGTTCACGTCGGCCGGTGCACCACCAGGGCGCAGGTTGGTGATTAATTCGCCACCTTCACCAAACACCTGCACCGGGCCAGCTTCACTGCTGGTGGTGAGTAACACCGGTGCACTGCCGTCGGGCCGGGTCGGAAGCACCAGGCCCCAGAGTTGATCACCGAGCTCTGGGAAGGTCTGCAGCGGTAGTTGCAGCAGGGGACTTTTGCCCAGTTGAACCGTGATCGTGGCGAGAGACCAATCCGCTTGATACACGGTCATGCCGCGATAGCGAAGCGGGTGGTTGACGCTGATCTCTTCCCGCAGCGGAGGTGCGTCTCCTGGCGTCTGCAGCAGCAGCTGGGATCGGAATTGTTCGGTCCGACCAGCGGGATCGCGCTCAATCGCGAAGCGGTCCAGGGTGAGAGTCAATTGACTGGTGCCTGATCGATCCAGCAGATCCAGGCTGCGGCCAGGTGCGAGAAAGCGTTCCAGACGATTGCCGGCCAGGGCTCCCCATGCGGCTCCAAGCATTAACAGCACCAATCCGGTGTGGACCAGCAAGGGCCCTACCCGGCCAACCACGCCGCGTCGCGCGGCCAAACGTCCGTCTTTTTCCTGCACCTGCCATCCCTGGGCCTGCAGGCTTTGGCCGAGCGCATTGAGGGAGGCGTTTGGATCGTCGCTGGGCAGCGATTCGGCAAGCGCCAGCTTGCTCAGCTGGCGAGGTTCCCGGTAATCGATCCAGCGTAGTGCGGCTTGCAGAGCGGGCCACTGCCGCCTCCAACTGCAGAGAATCAGGGCCAGGCCAAGCCATCCAAGCAGCAGCAGAAACCAGCCGCTGGAATAGATCCGATCCAGCTGCAGCTGCAGCATGCGATCTCCATTAATGATGCCCAGCCAGGGGTCGGCATTGAACCGCTCCAGGTACAAATCAGGCGCTTCTCCCTGGGGAAGGATGGTGCCGATGGCACTGGCGATGGCAATCAGCAGCAGGAGCACGATGGCCAGCCGCAGATCGGAGAGCAGGGCGGCGAGACGGCGAAGCACAAACATTGATCAGGTCCAGCGGGCCAGCAGGGTGAGCATGCCTGTGGTGATCAGCACCACGCCGCTGATGGGAGGAACCCAGCGGCCGATCGGACGCAGGGCCAGCAGCTTGGGAACACTGGCCGCCGCACTGCCGGCGATCAGCAGGGGCAGCACCTGGCCGATCCCGAAGCTGGTCAGCAGCATCACGCCCACCAGGGGTTGGCCGCTGGTGGCAATCCAGCCCAGCAGTACGGCCAGCACCGGTGTGGTGCAAGGAGAGGCGGCCAGTCCGAAGGCCAGTCCGGCGGCGATCGGAGCCAGCGGAGCGGGCACGCGCTCTGTCCACTGCATCGGGTCGGGTCCAGCAGGCAGGGGGATGCGGATCAGCCCTAATAAATTCAGCCCCATGACGACGGCCAGCAGGGCCACCAGGCTGGGCACCACATCCGGCACCTGGCCGTAAATCCGCCCCACCAAACCACTGAGGCTGCCGAGAACCACCAGAGCCCCAACGATGCCTGAGCAGAACAGTAGGCTCCGCTGCCATGCCGGTTGCTTGGCTTCAAAGCCGGCCAGATAGGCCAGGGTCACCGGCAGCAGAGACAGGGAGCAGGGGCCCAGGCTGGTGAGGGCTCCACCTGCAAACACCAGTCCCAGGGTGAGCGGCCCCGGTTGATTCAGAGCCTGTTGCAGGAGCTGTTCACTGCTGCGGGCCAGGTCGGATAGATCGACGGTGGCGAACGTCAGGAAGGAAGCGTGAATGGTCCCAGCCGGTGGATCCGGGTCGCTCGAGAAGGCTCACCCTATCGAGTAGATGCCAGGTGTCGGTCTTCTGGAGCGCGGCGCCGCCGCGGGCGGCGACCGCCCACCAGGCTGGTTGATTCCAGCGAGCAACGGATTAGCAGGCCGGCCACGAGCAGGCTGGAGAGCAGGGAATTTCCGCCGTAGCTCACCATCGGTAGGGGGAGACCCGTGGTGGGCATGGCGCCGGAGGCCACCGCGAGGTTCATCAACGATTGGCCAATGAGCAAGGTGCTGCAGCCAATGGCGGTCAAGCGGGCTGTATTGCTTCGGCAGCGCAAGGCGACGCGTAGGCCGAGAAAGGCCACGAGCATCAAAAACACCAGCAGCATCACTGAGCCGATGAACCCGAATTCTTCGGCATAAACGGCAAAGATGAAATCGGTGCTTTGGATGGGGAGGTATTGCAACTTCTGCGTCGAGAGGCCGAAGCCCTGGCCAAAAACGCCTCCGGATCCGATGGCGAGTAAGGACTGCACCAGCTGATATCCATCCCCTTGGGGGTCCTGCCACGGGTCAACGAAGGAAATCACACGCAGGCGCTGGTATTCGTTGATCAGGATGCTGGTAATGCCGAGTGAAGCGCCAGCTAGAGCCGTTCCGAACAGGGTGCGCAGTCGGAGACCTGCAGAGAAGGCCATGAGCCACAGCAGCAGGCCTGTGAGGGCTGCAGTGCTCAGGTTCGGTTGTTTGAGGATGAGCAGGATCAGCGCTGCAAAGCTGCCAAGCCACAGCAACTTCTGATCGATCGCACTGCGCTTCCAGTGGGCGAACAGATTGGCGGCCTGGAGCACCACAAATGGCTTCACCAATTCGGACGGTTGGATCTGAATGGGTCCGATCACAAGCCATCGGCTGGCGCCATTCACGGTGCTACCGAACACCAGGGTGGCGGCGACGAGCAGGCAGCCGATCCAGACGGCTGGTCCCGCCCATTTCATCCATCGACGCAGATCAGTGCTGATGGCGGCCGCCAGCAATGCCCAGCTGGCCAGCATCCAGATCAGTTGGCGTTTCAGGTAGTAAGCCCCTTCGCCCATTTCGCGGGCCGCCACCCACCAGCTCGCTGACCCCAGCACCAACAGGCCAGCCAAGCTCCAGATCGCTGTGAGGCTGAGCAGCAGACGTGCTTCCGCTGGCCACAGTGACCAGTCCAGAGGGAGCGTGCGTTGCCAGACGGTGCGTGGTTCTCGTCCCTGCTCCGCTTCGATGTTCGGTCGTCCCTCACTCCTGCGGGACCTCCGTGTTGGGTTCACGCGTTTGCGGGACAAGGACAACAGCACTCAGAGGCTCCATTCAGCCGTTTGATTGGCACTTTGCCAAGACGTAGAGACAAAAAAAAGTCCGGTCAAAGACCGGACTTTTGATGGGCAATTGATGCTGATTGGTTTCGGCTCAATTACCGACGTTCACCTGACGACCACCTGTGCAGAGTTCAACCTTGATGATTCGGCCGCCCTGCTTTTGGATTCGCTGCTGTTCAGCGAACCAGCTGTCGTAAGGAACCCACTTCGTGAAGAAGGTGTTCTGTAATTCGCGCTGCGTCCTCACCTTTTCAGGTGAGGGTATGCAGGCAGTGACTTTGAACAACCGCATGGGCTCAGTTGCCGAGGCCAGAGCAGATGTAGTCGAGGTAGACACCCATTTCCTTGCCAGCATCAGGACCGACAAGACCTGCCACCACTTCTTTCATGGCTTGGATTGCCTGAACAGTTGCGCCGATCGGCACACCCAGGGAGTTGTAGGTCTCCTTGAGGCCATTCAGGACACGCTCGTCGAGAATCGAGGTGTCACCAGCCAGCATGGCGTAGGTGGAGTAACGCAGGTAGTAATCGAGGTCGCGAATGCAGGCTGCATAGCGACGGGTGGTGTACATATTGCCGCCCGGACGGGTGATGTCCGAGTAGAGCAATGCTTTGGCGACAGCATCACGAATGATGCCGGAAGCATTGGCGCTGATGGTGGCAGCAGCGCGAACGCGGAGCTCACCGCTGGCGAAGTACTGCTCGAGGTTGCTCATCGAGGCAGTGTCGAGATACAAGCCCTGAACGTCGGACTTGTTGATGACGTTGGTGATGGCGTCTTGCATGGAGACTCAGTGAATGGCGTGATTGGCGTTAACGATGGATCAGGCGAGCGCGCCGACCACGTAATCGAAATAGGTGGCTGCTTCCTCGGCATCAGCACCGGTGAGGAGGCCAGTGGCCACAATCTTCATCTCACGCACGGCTGAGGCCATGGCTTCCAGGGGAGTGCCCAGGGAGCGGTAGAGCTCTTTGGCGCCGATCACGCCGATTTCTTCGATGGGGGTGACATCGCCAGCGACGATGCCATAGGTCACCAAGCGCAGGTAGTAGTCCATGTCGCGCAGACAGGTGGCGGTCATTTCCTCGCCGTAGGCGTTGCCGCCGGGAGAAATTACGTCAGGACGCTTCTGGAAAAGCTGGCCAGCGGCCTGCTTCACGATCTGCTCACGGCTTTCGCACAGAACCTGGGCCACACGCAGACGGCGCTGACCGCCACTGACGAAGGCCTTGATCTGGTCGAGTTCGCCAGGGCTGAGATAGCGGGCTTCGGCGTCCGCGTTGATGATCGAGTTGGAGACGATGCTCATGCAGTTCTGCCTCGAAAAGCGCGGCCGCCCGAAGGAGGCCGTGATCCGGTAAGTGGTTT
>CAXQPR010000091.1:0-4966 GCA_964225855.1 Salipiger bermudensis
CAGTGCAAGCCCGGCGATGTGATCGCCATCCGCGAGCGCAAGTGCAGCAAGAAGCTGGCCGAAGCCAACCTGGAATTCCCCGGTCTGGCCAACGTGCCTCCCCACCTTGAGCTCGACAAGAGCAAGCTCAGCGCCAAGGTGATTGGCCGTTCCGAGCGTGAGTGGGTTGCCCTTGAGATCAACGAACTGCTGGTGGTGGAGTACTACTCCCGCAAGGTCTGATCCTCAACACCATTGCTTCGTGGCCGCCTCCCTTCCTGGGAGGCGGTTTTTTTATGGCCTGAAGTGGCTGGTCCTCGTCGCCAAACTGAAACCAGCAACAGAACGCCGTGATGTTCTTCTTCTGCGCGAGCACAGCACTGCCGATCGCCAGCGCCATGGGGGGCATCGGCCGCGCATCGGGAAGCACATTTGCCCCCGATCAAACGGCAACGGTCCGCCTGTTCATCGCGATGGGATTGGCACTGGTGCTGGTGCTCAGGCTTTGGCTCAGCCAACGCAGAGCATCGAAGCGGCCGAAGCGCCAAGGCCTGAAAGCCTTCCTGCGGGCGCTACTGACCGACCTGACCCTGAAGCCTGTTGCGGCACTGCCGATCATGCGAGGCCTCAATGCCGTCGCTCTGTGGTGGTTCTGGTCCTATGTCCTGCTGCAAATCAGCGAAGTGTTCAGCCTGCTCGTCGTCCGAGGCGCTTTCAATCGCGACGCCCTGATCTGGTGCTTCCTCTCCACAGGCATCGGCTTGGTGCTGCTGTCATGCCTGCGCAGCCTGCTGGAAGTAGGCCGCAGCATCATCGCCTTGGAACAGCGCAGCCGCCCCCGTGGCAGTGATGTAACGCACAACTGAGCCTGCCCTCAATCACCACCCCAGCCCACGCCAAGGGGGGACCATCCCTGCATCGCCAGACCATTCGTGACCATGGGCCTCTATGAACACATCGAGCAGCGGAAACGGGAACGGCGCGAGCGTCTGAGGCGAGAAGGTCCCGACCGGGACACGTTTTTGCAGTGGCGATCGCCGTGCTTTGGCATCAGCAATCCAGACAACCTCACCAATCCGTTCTGGTGCTACGCCATTCGGGAAGGCGGCAGTGGCTGGGGCTTCAAGGAGGATTTTGACGGCCCCGATTCGTTTGAGGCCGGGCCTTGTTTCTCCTTTCAACGCTATGGACAAGCCGAGGTTCACCTCGCCGATGGACGCCGCGTGTTGATCGGTGGCACCCATGAAGACTTCTATGACCCCGACTTCTGCATCTACAACGATGTGGTGGTGATTGATGGCGACAGCATCACGGTCTACGGCTATCCAGAAGAGGTGTTTCCGCCAACGGATTACGCCACAGCAACCCTGGTGGGGGATGAGATCTGGATCATCGGCAGCCTGGGCTACAAACACAATCGCGACGATCGCCCAACCCAAATCAGGGTGCTCGACACCCAAACCTGGAGCATGCGCACAGCCGAATGCCAGGGGCCCAATCCAGGCGCGATCTGGGGGCACCGGAGCGAACTATCGGCCGATGGCGGTCAGTTGCTGGTCAGCGGCGGGCAACGCCATTGCCGACTTGTGGGCATGGACCCGCAGAGCTTGATCAACCCCAGCATCCACCTGCTCAACCTGGCGAGCCAAACCTGGACTGCAATCAATCGGGACGAGCAATGCCACTACTGGTTGATCAGCCCGGAGGCCCCATGTCTTCTTCCCTCCCTAAGCCGCTTCGATCGCGTTGCGGTTCCGGCTGGAAACAGACTTCAAGGACTCGCTTGTCACGGACAAGGCGATCTCAATTACCGGCTGCCGTGGGGGCGAAGCGACGACCACAGCCTGGAGCTCACGGTGCAGCACCAAGCCAGCAGCGCCACGGTCACCCTCCAAATGCCGCCAACCCACACCACACCCCCCGAAGAGGACGAGATCGCGGCCATTCTCAACGCCCTGATCGAAGTCCTGGAGGGGCACTACGACTGCGGATCACTGCAAATCACTCCCATCCAACGGGAGCAACGTGTTGAGCTCTATGGGGCCAAATGAGCACCCATCCCTCCATTCCTTAGCCTGATCGACCGAGTCAGATCACGCCGTGCAGCGCCCATCGCCAACGCCAGGGGATGCCACCCGGGCCATTCATCACGGCGACAGCTTTGCGGCCGAAACCGGCACCGTGATGCCGCCGATCTACGCCACATCCACCTTTGCCCACGGCAACCCCGGCGGATTCGATTACACCCGCTCCGGCAATCCCAACTTCCGCATCCTCGAAGGCGTGCTGGCCTCGGTCGAGGAATGTGACCACGCCACGGTGTTTGGTTCAGGGGTGAGTGCCATCACCGCCATCGCCTCCACCCTCAGCCAAGGCGATCTGGTGCTGTGCGAGGAAAATCTCTACGGCTGCACCGTGCGCCTGTTCGAGCAGGTGTTCGCCAAGTTCGGGGTGCGCACCGAATGGGTCGATTTCACCGATCCCGCAGCCCTGACGGCCATCGAAACCCGTCAACCGGCGATGGTTTGGCTGGAGAGCCCCACCAACCCCCTGCTGAAGGTGATCGACCTGGCAGCCGTGTGCGACGCAGCCAAGCGCGCCGGAGTGCCGGTGGTGGTCGACAACACCTTCGCCACGGCATTGGTGCAGCGCCCTCTTCAACTGGGAGCCACCCTGTCGCTCACGAGCACCACCAAATACATCAACGGGCATTCCGATGCACTCGGTGGTGCCGTCTGCTGCGACGACCCAGGCTGGCACCAAAAGATGGTGTTTGCCCAGAAGGCATTGGGCCTGATGCCTTCTCCCTTTGATTGCTGGCTGATCACCCGGGGCATCAAGACCCTGCCGCTGCGCCTGCGGCAGCAGATGGCCAACGCCGCAGCCGTGGCCGACCACCTGGCAGCTCATCCTGCGGTGGCCTGGGTGCGCTACCCCCTGCGGGCCGACCATCCCCAACAGGCTGTTGCACAACACCAGATGAAGGGAGGTGGAGCGATCGTGACCATTGGCCTGCAGGCCAACCGCGATCAGGCCTATGCCGTCTGCAAGGCGCTGCGCTGGTTCACGATGGCCGAAAGCCTCGGAGGGGTGGAAAGCCTGATCTGCCATCCCGCGACCATGACCCACGCCGCTGTGGCTGCCGAGGTGAAAGAAAAGCTGGGAATCAGCGATGGACTGGTGCGTCTGTCGTTGGGTTGTGAAGACAGCGCAGACCTGATCGCCGATCTCGATCAAGCCCTCACACTGCTGCCGTGAGCGCCCGCGACCTGCTGAGCGATCCCTGCTGGCAGGGACATGACCTGGGCCATCCGCTGCCCGACAGCACCCATGCGGTGTCGGTGGCCCTGCCCCGCTGGCGTGATGTGGTCGCCTACGAGGAAAACGACCCCGCATGCCGCAACCAATTGCGAGCGGTCTATCCGCGCTTCGGCTTCCATCCCCTGGTGGCCGCACTGGCCAAAACAGCGCTGCCCCAGAGCGGTGCTGCAGACGGATCGAGCGCCTGGCCTTACCCCCGTGAGGAGGCTGCCCACTGCGCACTGGAGCACTGCAAACGCCTGCACCCCTCGAGCTCCAGCCAGGTGGTGCTGGTGCAGGGGCTGCCCTGTCTGATCGTGGATGCAACCGCAACACCGGCCGCCAAGGCGTTCTGGCAGCACGCCGGCCTGGGGGCCAGTTCCCGGCAGGCCGCCATTGCCCTTGGCCAGGAAACAGCCCCGAGTGAAGCCGAGGGCCACACGGCCCGCACCACCATTCGCCAACGGCTGGCAGCCATCTACGGCTGTGAGGCCGAGGCCATCAGCCTGCATCCTTCCGGCATGGCCGCGCTGCACAGCGCCCTGCGCCTGGTGACGGCCCTGCATCCCGGCCGGCCCACCCTGCAAGTGGGCTTCCCCTACGTGGATGTGCTCAAACTGCCGCAGGTGGTGTTTGCCGGAGCCGAACTGCTCACCGACAGCAGCCCAGCCGGCATCGCCCAGAGCCTCGATCAACTCAAACCAGCAGCTGTGGTGGTGGAACTCCCCAGCAATCCGATGCTGCAGTGCGTGGATCTGATCACCCTGGCCGAACTCGCCCACGCGCGTGGCATCCCCGTGATTGCCGATGACACGATCGGTTCAGGCCTGAATATCGACGCCCTTCCCTACGCCGATCTGGTGTTCAGCTCACTGACCAAGAGTTTCGCCGGCCGCGGTGATGTGCTGGCCGGCGCCTTGGTGGTCAGCCCCCATTCCCGTTGGCAACAGACCCTGCAAGCGGGCCTCGCCAACGCTCCTGCCGGTCTCGGTGATGCGGATGCGCTCTGCCTCGAAGAGGCCAGCCGCGATGTGCAGACGCGGATTCCCCAACTGAATGCCCACTGCAGCGCCCTGGCCGAACGGCTGCGCAGCCACCCAGCGGTGAAGCGGGTGTTGCATCCCAACCAGTGCGCCACCTTTCAAGCGTTGATGCGACCAGGGGCCGGCTACGGCTGCCTTTTGTCGTTTGAGCTCCACGGCGGACTGGAGGCAGCCGAACACGTCTACGACGCCCTTGCCGTCAGCAAAGGCCCCAGCCTGGGGACCCACTTCACGCTGTGCTGCCCTTATGTGCTGCTGGCCCACTACGACGAGCTGCCCTGGGCAGCATCCTGCGGCGTGCCCTCCCACTTGCTGCGGGTCTCGGTGGGACTGGAGGATCCTGAAGTCCTGTGGCAACGATTCGATCAGGCGCTCAGCAATCCAGGGGTTGTCAAAGTCTGAACAAGCCGTTAAGCGACGAGCCAACCCAGGGTTGCCATTCCTACATTGACGGACTTGGGCATCCTGCGTTCTTCCATGTCTCGCGTTTACGCCGATAACAGCCAGGCCATCGGCAACACCCCTCTGGTGCGCCTGAACAATGTCACCAAGGGCTGCAAAGCCACCGTGCTGGCCAAAATCGAAGGCCGCAACCCCGCTTACAGCGTCAAGTGCCGCATCGGCGCCAACATGATCTGGGACGC
>CAXQPR010000092.1:0-13074 GCA_964225855.1 Salipiger bermudensis
GTGTGCGCAAATCAATGCGCAATCGCGTGGTCCGAACCGGCGCGAAGCATTTCGACCAGGAGACCTTGAACAACCGCCTCGTTGAAGCGGGTTGGGAGGGCCTCAAGGAGAAGGAGATCGCCTTCTTCTACGGCTGAGGCCAGTAGCACCGCAAGCTGCTGCTGAGAGCCCTGACGAACGCCAGCGGGGCTCTCATTACCTCCAGGTTCACTCCTGGCAGAGCTTTTCCATGGTCTCGATGACTTCCTGCTGGAATTCCTCGAGGGCGCTGGACTCGCTCAGATCAATGCCTTCACCGGCTGCGTTCTGAGCCAAATCCTGAAAATGAAACGCTCCCTCGCCATTCGCCAAAAATTCGATGGCCGATGATTCGCCGCTTTCGCGAAAGGCATCGCACAGCGCCAGGAAGGCGGCGTCTTCAGTGAACTCCCAATCCATCGAGGAGGCATGACTGATCGACCTTTAACGCCTCGCCCCCGGGATCCGTCAACCACCTTGTCGCGCAATGTGCCATTGATCCGGCAGAATTCAGCCATTCTTGGGTCGTCGATGAGCGTGCAAACCCCCTCTGGCGCAAGCATTCTCAACGTTTTAGGTCAGCCTTTAGAGAGTTGTAGTTGTGAACCGATGACAGGTTGGTTCCGCGACGGCACTTGCCGGACTGATCCCAGCGATTTGGGACGCCACAGTGTGTGTTGCGTCATGACTGAAGGGTTTCTGAGCTACAGCAAGGCCCAGGGCAATGACCTGTCGACTCCTGTACCCGCCTTTGGATTCCCGGGACTCAGGCCTGGGGATCACTGGTGCGTCTGTGCACCGCGCTGGAAACAGGCCCATGAGGACGGGATGGCCCCCCCTGTGCGCTTGGAATCCACCGAACAGAGCACGCTGGAGGTGATTCCTCTGTCGTTGCTGCAGGCCATGGCTTACCAGGGGATGGGTTGACCATCCCAGGCCAGGAAGGAACCGCTCTGTTCAGGGCCTTGGTTCATCAGCACGTCGAGGAGATGCCCTGCAGCCCGTTCGGGGCTGAACAGCGCTTCCGGACGGACAAAGGTCTGGAAGGGTTTCGATAAGGCTGTGTCGGTCGTCCCTGGATGGAGCAACAACACCGTTGCCTGCGGGAAACGCCGACCCCACTCAAGACTCAGCGTTCGCAGGTACATGTTCTGGGCTGCCTTTGCACCGCGATAGGCGTACCAACCCCCACTGCGGTTGTCGCTGATGCTTCCCACCCGAGCACTGAGGCTGGCGTAGTGAAAGGGACGTGATCGTTGCAAACACGGTTCGATCGCTTTGGCGAGGAGCAGTGGTGCGGCGGCATTGATCGTGAAGCAAGCGTTCAAGGCATGCAGATCCACTTGCTGAAGACGTTTTTCCGGTGTGATCGCAAGAGCATCACCCTTGGTGCGGTGCAGCAGACCTGTGGCATTGATCACCAAGCGCAGGGGCAAGGCATCAGCCATCAGCATCTGCTGCAACGCCTCGAGGCTGGTGGGGGATTCGAGATCGACCGACCAATCGATTCCCGCTGTGGATTCACGACCACAGAGCAACACCTCAAGCTGGGGGTGCTTGAGGCGGAGAGCTGAAGCCAGAGCTCGACCAATGCCGCCGGCCCCCACCACCACTGCCCGTCCCGACCAGGGCATGCTCATGGGCTGACCATTGCAGCAACGGTCTGCATGCTGATAAAGCCAAGAGGGACCAGGATAGTTGTCTGTTTTGTAGGTCCTACCGATGCTGTCCGGGCGGACGCGATGGGCTCTGATGGGTGGTCTCGGGTTGCTGAGCCTCTCCATTCCTTTGGCAGTGCGCCTGGGCGGCTCATGGCCATGGAAAGGGTCCGAGAACACAGCCAAGGGAGGCGACAGGCTCTTGGAGGCTCTGCTGGAGAGCGATCAGCCCGTCTCCTCAGCAACCGTCCAGGGCTCCACCAAGCACACCAATCAAAACAGCTCTGACCGAGATCAGAGCAGGCGACCGAAGTCCGCAAGGGTGCTTTTCACTCCGCAGACCAGTGCAACACCTCAAGTGCGGGTGGCGCTCTTTCGTCAGCTCCCACTGAGACGCCTGGAGACCCGCGGAGACAGTCGTTGCCTAGACCATCAGGGGAATCCCTACACAGCCATCAACATCAAGGGATGGTCAGGGTCACGATTGATTTGTCAGAGCCTTGGCTCTGGCGCCATCGTCCTCAACGGATTGCCCTACCAAGGGATCATCGAACTGGTGCGATCTGGTGATGACTGGCTTCCTGTCAATCAACTCGATTTGGAAACGTACGTGGCATCAGTGGTGGGTGCGGAAATGCCCAGCCATTGGAATCGGGAAGCTCTGAAAGCGCAGGCCGTCGCTGCCCGTTCCTATGCGCTCGTCCACTTGGTGCGACCGGCGGCAACGCACTATCACCTTGGCGATACGACGCGGTGGCAGGTCTATGGAGGTGACACCAGCACAGCGCCGACCACATTGGCGGCGGCAGAAGCCACAAAAGGGGAGGTCCTCAGCTTTCGCGGTGGGCTGGTGGAGAGCCTCTACGCGGCCACGGAGTCGATCACTGCTGAAGCCCATGGCCACCTCGGCGCCAGCATGAGCCAAACAGGGGCCCATGCCCTGGCACAGCAGGGGCACTCGTATACGCAGATTCTTGATCGGTACTACAAAGGAGCTGAGCTGGCGCGGATCACCCCCAATGGTCCTTGAGTGTTACGAGCAAGAAGCCCTGGCACGCAGTGCATCAGCTCTGGACCTGGGTGCCCTTCACCCCTTGCTGACGACCCGATGTGCTCTCCCTGATTCCACGGGCTCTTCGCAGTTCGAGCTCAGAGCATTGGAGTCAGACCTGCCGAAGCATCTTCGACCCTCTGGTCCAAAACCCAACCCGTTTCTTCCCTGGGATCCCCGTCTGGAAGTGGCTCAGGTTGGAGACGACCACGCGCTGATTCTCAACAAATACCCCGTGCAGCTCGGTCACATGCTTTTGATCACTCGCCAATGGGCAGCACAGGGCGACTGGCTTCAAGCGCAAGACTGGCAAGCGATTTCAACTGTTGATCAACGAACCACTGGCCTGTGGTTCTTCAACAGTGGTCCAGACGCAGGGGCGAGCCAACCGCATCGCCACATTCAATTGCTTCCCCGCAGCAATGCTGCAGTGGTCTGCCCCCGCGATCCATGGTTTTTGGCACGCTTGGACGCCAACCCGAGCGCGCATCAACATCGCTCTCCCCTTGATAGAGCGATCTGTGTTCACGAACGCGACATGCAAGCGCCCGATCAGGCTGGTCACCTGTTGGGTCTTTATCGCCAGATGAGCCGGGAGCTTGGCCTAGGAGATCCCTCTCATGATCAGAAACCCCTCGCTCCCTACAACCTGTTGCTGACCCGTCGCTGGGTCGCTCTTGTGCGGCGGCTGCGGGATGGCTGCCACGGTTTCAGCATCAATGCGCTTGGCTTTGCTGGCTATCTATTGACGACGCAGGTCTCCGATCAGCACTGGCTTCACACCCACGGCCCAGAGCAGTTGCTGGAAAGTGTGATCGACCCATTCCGTGGTTCCTCGGTTGTCGAGACCGACTGAAGCGTGAATGGCTGAGGAAGACCTCTTCATGCCATCACAGGCGACAAGGAATCATGCACAGGCCCACTACAGCTCGAGATCGCCGCGTCAGAGCATCCCTGGATTTGGTGACACCGATTGCTTTGCACTACGCACGGATCGCCAGACAAGACAAAGACGATCTGATTCAGGTAGGCCGTCTTGGCCTGATCAAAGCCGCGGGCCTCTATCGGAGCGCTTCCAAGATTCCTTTCGGTGCGTTTGCCAGGCCCCACATCCGCGGAGCCATCCTTCATTACCTGCGCGACAGCGTCGGATTGGTGCGTCTGCCTCGACGGGTTCAGGAGCGGGCCCAGATGTTGCTCAGGCAGCAGGGGCAAAGTGGTCAATGCCAACCAGCGAGGATCAGCCCCTCAGACCTGCAGCTCGTGGAGGACTACCGCCAACGGACCGGATGGCAACCGTTGGGCGGGCACGAAATGAAACGGATTCCACCGAGCGATGGATGGGCAACCAACGAGATCGCAGAAGAGGAACGCGGGCAAGCTCTTAGGCGTTACTGGCGATGCCTGCCAGTCATGGAACAACGCTGTGTTCGCGCTGTCGTTTTGGAAGGGCGGAGTTTGAGGGTCACCGCCAAGTCTCTGGGAACCAGTGCGATGACCGTGCAACGGAGGGTGAAAAAGGCCCTCAACACCCTGTCGCGACAATGCAGAAGCGATGGACTCCTGGCCTGAACTGACTCAGTCCGCGCTGGTGTCGCGCGCGATCTGGTCTTCAAGGGTGCTGATCGAGGCATTGATCGCTGCCAGTTGGCGCTCCACCCCGTCTCGCCAAAATCGAAGCATCTCAAGCTTCCGCGACTGGTGATGCTTGCGCCAGTCAGAACTTGAGGCGCTGCTGCAGAGAAATGGAGGGAGCATGGAGGTACAAAAATCCCCATTAATACTGGCGAATCAAGACGCGGTCCGCGCCTTCACTTGGCAGTCATCTGGAACGTGTTTAAGTTTGAGGGCTGCGCAGTTTGTTCCGAGGAACAGGACCCGCAATTCGGATCAAGGAGTCTCTCGTGTCTCGTTCAATCCCATTCCTGGTCTTGCTCGGCATCTCGGTCGCGACGATTGAGACTGTGGAGTTGAGGCCCGCTGCGGCTTATGTGCCACTGATGGCGGGCCAGCGAGCCAGGCCATTGAATGGAACGTTCAACAACGTTCCGGTTCTGCATTCCAATCAGCCAGAGATTGTGAAGGGTGCCGGAATCCTGGTGAATACACAACCGGGCTCAGCAATCGCCACAGAAAACAATCAACCGCTGCGCAACGCCGCATTCACCTTCAACGGTGAATTTGGACTGCACATGCACCATAAATATTATCCAAGTGATACCAATCGTCTCGGAGGCACACGTCAAAGAGGATTAATGACGATTGCCGCAATCGCCATTAATCCCGGAAATCAACCCGTCACCTTGAAATTCAAGCGTGGCTCTGTGAAAAACAGCTTTGAAGCGCCTTACCATCCAAACAAATTGATGGGTGTGAAGCCACTTGGTAGACGCCCTTGGAACACTGGTCCCGGCGATGCCACGGCCGTTCAAATGTTGCGTGGTGAATTGGATCGCCGCTTACCTGAACAGGTGACCATTCCCCCACGCAGTCGCAAGGTGATCGTCAGCACGGTCTTGCCAGCACGGGGAATTGCCAATGGACTCCTCCGGGGCAGCAGTGACGGAAAATTTCAGATGGCTGTTGTTGCAGCTGAAGAAACGCAGAACGAACAGGATTTACTCGCAGTTCTTGATCAAGGCAAACTGGCCCCAGGTCGTATTTATCTGAATCGCGTCCGTGAAATCGAGACTGGAAAGGTTTTTTCACGGGTTGCTGGTGTTGCCCTTGGCGATCACTACAAGGCCTCAATTCAGCACGACCTGAATCAGGGCCCTCTGCATGTTCCTCTGACGAGTACCCACAAACATCATTTCGGAACGCGAGAGATTCAGATCAATCCTTTGAGCACGCGAATGATTGATTCAGCCGTCAATAACGTCGGCACCTATGGGGTTCGCTACGACCTCGATCTCAATCTTTCCGGTCTTGGACCTCACGAACTGGTCTTTAGCCATCCGGTCGCTTCAGGCCGATCATCCTTCACTGCTTTTCGTGGATCAATCAGGATCGAAACGGATGAGGGATTCCGTGAAGTCCATGTTGGGTTGCGGTCTGGTCAGAGCTTGCCCATCAGCGATCTGCAACTCAAACCTGGCCAGAACAACCGCGTCAAAGTGAGCCTTGTGTACCCAGCCGATGCGACACCCGGTCATCTATTGAGCGTCGTCCCTGTTCAGCAACTTGCCATGCTGCAACGTCAGCAGGAGATGCAGGCGGCTGCCGAACGGGCGCTGGCCGCATCCAAACAGCGATCAGTCACACCCACCACGCCTCCTCCCTCACCGGTTGCCCCTGCTGCGATGCAGCAGTCCGTGATCAAGCCTTCCACAAAGAGAACTCCTGCTCAACCACAGCGTCCTATCGCCCAACCCACCATCCAGCCTCTGTTGGCAACGCCACGTCGCGGAACCAGTGCGATGCCACCGGCCATGATCATGCCTGGACGCATCAATGCAACGCTGGAGCAGCGTTATCGCGAAGCAATTCGTGCCCAACAGGAGTGGCTTCAGCGCATGCAGGGCCGATAGGCTTAGCCGGCAAGAGTAGGTAGACGTGGCAGCGTCAGAGTCCAAGGATCGGCGAAGAATCAGTGTCGAGCTTCCCGATTCACTGGTCACACGCTTGGACGCTCTCAAGGATGAATGGGGGCTGAGGGCCCGTGGCGACTGCCTCACACGTCTGCTGGAGGAAATCTTCAACAACGATGAAGGGTTGGATGACGACCCGAAACTCTCTGAAGCACAACAAGAACTGATTGAGGATGCCATCGCACCTGGTGTCGCAGTTTCATCCAAAGAGCAAGACCAAGATCGACAGCCACGCTTCAACGAAGACCGCGCTCTGGTGCTGATCGGTCGCAGTGGCTTGGACGTTGCCAACGAACCCGACACCCCCGAATCACCCCAGCCGAGGGTGAAACCGATGAGTTCCAGCCAGGGAGGCATCGATCTTCCGGGGTTCGTGCGCAAACGCACCACTGAAATCCGTGACAGCCTTCGGCAGCGGGGCGAACCAGAACTTGCCGTTGATGCGCCCTTACTGCCTGCAGTCGAGAGCCATATCCTCCGCGAGAGTGCCGAGGCCACAACAGAGCATTGGCTGAACCTGTATGGAAAACCTGCCGGTGACACAGTGCTGGAGGCGGCGATGACCTGGCTTGGTCGTGACATCTGGCCCCACGCTGATGGCACCGAAGGGCGCACGTTCACCTGGTCCCAGACACGACGAATGTTTGAGGACATCAGTCCTGGATGGCTTGAAACCTCACCTCGCTTTGATCAGGTGATTGTGGTCGCTGGTGTGTTGGAGGATCCGTTTGCGACCTCTGAGTTGGTTCACCGCATCCCTACTTTGATTCGCCGTTTTGTGAATCGGTTTAAGCGCAGCCGCAAGGTCACCTCATTCCAGACCCTGGAATCCACGATGACCGTGCATGGCGCCTTGAAATTACTCAACCTGCCAACGACTGCGGGCGCATCCCTCACCCTGAAGGCGATTCGTGAGGCCTACAAACAACAAGCACTCGAAACCCATCCGGATGCAGGTGGTTCCACAGAAGAAATGCGCCGCCTGAACGAGGCGTATCAAATGCTGAGGGAGCTCTATCGCCAAAAAACCGCATAGGTCTCACGTGGCCCCGATGAGACTATTTAGGCGTCTTGAATTGCGTCTCAACCAAGCCTGCTGCGTCCCCGCGCAGTAGGAGACATGGCGCGCGACCCGCTGGCGGCATGCGGTCAATCCCGCAGGCTCCCAGCGCACCAAGAGCACTCTTGTATTCCTGTGTCTCCCAACTGAGACACATTAGTAGTCCATTGCTGTATACAAGCCGAGATTTTTAAGACGGGCTTGTTTATTTGCTTCTGCCTTGCACAACCAACAGATTGAAGCCTTGGCTTTTGCATCAAGTTACCTTTTTTCGCCATTTCTATTTGTTCAGCACACCATCTGCGCATGGCGTCACTCGAGAGGGGTGGCGATCGCGATGAACGTCCGCTTCGGCCTGGCCCTTTCGGCGAGCCTCCAGTCGCGTGTCCATCAGCCTGGTTGTTCATGTCCATCGCCTGCAATGTCCAGTCAAAAACTCTGCAAAACCTCCATTTCTACTCCTTGCGTACCTGCTATAGACACAGATACGCGTAGCGATTTTGGATCGATTCATGGTTTTTGAGCCTTGGCGCAGGCCTTGCTCTTATCTGCGCTCTGCCCATTGATGGCCAGTAGCTGAAGCCAAGCCAACGGATCGAGTATCTCAGACTGGTCCCGTTACAAGTCCAGATCTGATACTCAAGTGAGATGCGTGATTCGACTTACCTAATTACCCACCCAACGATTTCTCTGAGCGCTTAGGTCGAAGATCTGGCAACCGGCATCCGCCTGAGCCAAAGGGGGCTTCACCGAAATGCTCGCAAGTCGCAAGAGAGTCCAGTTATGAGTCTTATCACGTGTCGATTTCGAGATTGCTGCGCAGAGGGGATGCATTGCAAAAAAAACCGGTGCAGAGCACCGGTGAAGCAATCTTGATCAACCCAATCAGGTTGAGGTCTGCATGCCTTGAATCAAGAAGTCGAAATAAGGAGCGGCCATCGTTTGCTGGTCGTCGGACAGCAGAGCGAGAGAGGCCTCACGCATGGCTTTCATCGCCTCGACCATGCCGGGCATTGGAACGCCGAGGCTGTTGTACATCTCACGGGCACCGACGAGACCGATGTTTTGAATCATCTCCGTGCTGCCAGCCAGGACGCCGTAGGTGACGAGACGCAGATACCAGCTGTAGTCACGCAGGCACTGGGCACGTTGTTTCTGACCATAGGCATTGCCCCCAGGTGCGACATATTCAGGTTTACGACTGAAGAGCTGCTTCGCGGACTCATCAACAATCTTCTTCTCGTTATCCGTCAGAACGCGCACGATTGAAAGACGGATGGCGCCTTGGTCGAGGTAATCGACCATGGAGCGCAATTCACCGCTCGTGGGGTAGCGGAGATCGTCATCGGCTTGAAGAATCAGATCACGAACAACGCTCATGACGACTGGCATGCTGAAGTGAGTTTAGTGCTCCCAAGCCCTGAAACCGCTCGAGGCGGCTTGGGTGTAACGCCTTTGCAATGGCCAACGTCTCCTCTGATCCCGCTCCAGGCCTGGTGCTCACCGTCACCGGCGAAGATCTCGACCTACGAGGCAACGGGATTGGGCGATGGAAAACATGGGTGATTGTTGTGCCTGGCCTTCTGCCCGGTGAGGTGGCTCGGGTCCAACTCCAACAGCGCAAACGCGCCCTCTGGCTAGCCCGTAAGACGGAGTCTCTGCTTCCAGCCACAGATTCCCGCAAACCACCCTGCATCCTGGCCAATGATTGCGGTGGTTGCACTCTCCAGCACCTGGCTGATGGCAGTCAGACCACATGGAAGCAGCAGCAGCTCCAGAAAGCGCTTTCCCGCATCGGAGGACTGGACGCAACGATTGGCCCACTGCTCCACAGTGACGCCGAATCACTGGGGTACCGCAACAGGGCATTGATCCCTCTGCATCGCGATCCTGAAGGAAAACTGCGGATGGGCTACTACCGACGTGGATCCCATCGCATCGTCAATCTCAACCACTGCCCGGTTCTGGATCCACGTCTCGATGCACTGCTGGAACCGATCAAGCAAGATCTGCAGGCTTCGGGTTGGCCTGCTGATGCGGACCTCCACAGCGGCGATGGATTGCGTCATCTCGGACTGCGCCTCGGAGTCCGAACTGGAGAAGTCCTGATCACCCTTGTCAGCAGTACCGCTGATTTGCCTGGTGTGCATGCCCTAGCCAAGCAGTGGTGTGACCGTTGGCCTCAGGTGCGGGGTGTGACGCTCAACCTCCAACCGCAGCGCAACAACCGTGTTCTTGGCGATGACACTCAGCTCTTGTCGGGTGAAGGGCAAATTGAAGAGCGGTTTGCTGATGTGTCGTTGATGCTCGGCACAACGACCTTTTTCCAGGTGAACACCCTTCAGGCTGAAGCCGCCATCAAGCGCTTGAGCCAATGGCTGATGGAGCGTGCTGGAGCCACCACGGTGATTGATGCCTACTGCGGCATCGGCACCATTGCGCTCCCGTTGGCTTCACAGGGCCATCAAGTCTTGGGTCTCGAACTCCATCGGGCATCAGTGGATCAGGGGCGACTGAACGCAGCACGGAACCGCCTCGAGCAGGTCCGCTTCAAGGCAGGAGACGTCAAAGCCCTCCTGGCCGACGCCTTGCCAAGCCACGAGGCCTTGGTGGTGGACCCTCCACGCAAGGGACTGGACGCCGATGTGGTCGATCAGATTCTGGAATGCCCGCCAGCCTGGATGGCCTACCTCAGTTGTGACCCGGCCACGCTCTCCCGTGATCTCAAGCGTTTGTGCACACCTCAGGGGCCTTATCAGATAGAGGGAATCCATCCCGTGGATTTCTTCCCTCAAACCACCCATTTGGAGTGCCTTGCGCTGTTGAAACGCAGCTGAGTTGTCAGCTGCGCAACTCCGCCTTGAACTGCTTCGCCAATGCTTGCCGCACTTTCTCGTGCACCGGCTGCAACTGGTCGTCGGTGAGGGTGCTGTCCTTACCGCGATAGCGAATGCGGAAAGCCTGACTGCATTGATCGTCTGCTAGCTGACCACCTTCGAAGCGGTCGATCAATTCAACGCTTTCAAGCAATGGTTTGCCGGCCTTGCGGATGGCCTGAAGCAAGTCAGCACTGCGCTGCGTGCGCGGCACCACAACAGCAAGATCCCGTTCCATCGCCGGCACAGTGGCAAAAGGTTTGAACGCCGGTGTCCAGCGGTTTGAGCGGGTCGCTGCATCCAGAAGTCGTTGGAGATCCAGATCGAACAGATAAGTCTCATCCGGCAGATCAAACTGCTCCGCCAGCAGGGGATGCAGCTGCCCGAAACATCCAAGCGGCCGCCCCTCCAGCACCAATTCAGCGCTGCGACCCGGATGCAAACGGCCGTCACTGCTGAGCGGGCGATCGATCACTTCGAGTTTCAACGCCTGGAAGATGCGGGTGAGAGTGCCTCGTGCCGCGTAGTAATCGGGGAGCGACGGTTTTCCACTGGTGCTCCAACGTTCCATGCGACGTTCACCGCAGATCACACCTCCAAGCTGCGCGGATTGGCTAATGGATTCACCATCCAAAGCGAACACATTGCCGATTTCAAACAACCAGCAGCCGCTCTGTGAAGCCTGCAGATTGCGTTGACAGACACGCAAATGCTCCTCCCAGAGGCTGGCCCGTAAGTGACTGGTTTCAGCCAGAAGGGGGTTACTGATGCCAATCCGCGCTTCCTGATCCTGTGCACCGACGGGATTCGCCTCAGGTTCTGCAGCAGTCAGCGAGAGGGTCGTGACCTCCTGCAGGCCGGCTCCACAGAGCAGGTTGCGCAGCTGACGCTCTGCCTGTTGGCTGGGAGACAGCTGGCCTGGCTCAAGGGGATCAGGAAGATGGGATTCAAAACGATCGAAACCGACCAAACGGGCGACCTCCTCGATCAGATCCACCTCGCGAGTCAGATCGCAACGTCGGGAGGGTGGAACAGACACATTCCAGCCATCGTCTGTGACGGCCAGGTCACATCCCAGAGCGCTCAGGCAGCGTTCAATCTCTGAATCTTCAAGGTCTTCAGGGCCTGCATCGGTGCTCAATGGCCCAAGCAGTTGATGCAAGGCCAGACGACGGAGTGCGATCGCTGCAGGTGCCTCGAAGGGTGTGGCACACACGAACGTCTGTTCAGCTGTGCCGCCCACGTGCTCAGTCATGAGTGCAATCGCCCGCTGAGCAGAAGGCAGGGTGATCTCGCGAGGCAGGCCTTTTTCGTATCGGGTGCTGGCCTCGGTGCGACAACCGGCGCTGCGGCTGGTGTTGCGCACGGCAGTCGGGCTGAACAACGCTGACTCGAGCCACACACGCTTTGTGGATGTCGTGACACCACTGGCCTCACTGCCCATTACCCCAGCCAAGGCGATGGGGCGGTCACGGCAGGTGACGAGCTGAGCGCGTGAATCGAGGGTGACTTCACGGCCATCAAGGCCTTTGAAGGATTCACCGTCTTTGGCGAGCCGCAGACCGAAATCCTTGGCTGTCACATCGCCGCCGCAGAGCTGATCGAGAACGTCGGCATCAAAAGCATGAAGGGGTTGCCCCTGCTCCAGCATCACCAGATTCGTCAGATCAACCACAGCATTGACGCTGTTGATGCCGGCACGATCCAAGCGGCGTTGCAGCCAAATCGGCGATGGCTTGCTGCCATCCACACCCTTGATTTCGGTGATTCCGTAAAGACCACCTGACTTGATCAGTGCAGCGCTGGCTGAATCCGTTGCCAACTCGGCGGTTGCTGCTGGGGGGCTGAGGACGGGCAGTTTCAACGCAGCTCCCGTCAGAGCGGACACTTCTCTGGCAATGCCCGTCATCGACAGACCATCTGGCCGATTGGCAGTGATCGCCAGCTCAAGCACGGTGTCATCGAGCCCGAGTGCTGGAGCCGCTGGAGTGCCGGGAGCAGGCACGCTGTCGAGAAGGTCTTCGAGGATGGCAATGCCATCCACATCAGTGGACTGGCCGAGTTCTGTCAGGGAACAGATCATCCCTTCACTGGCCACGCCTCGAAGCTGACCTGCCTTGATGGTCAGACCGACTGCCGGCAAGACAGCGCCAACCATGGCAACCGGCACATGAATACCGGCGCGCACATTGCTGGCGCCGCAAACGATCTGGAGTGCTTCACCAGAACCGACGTCGACCTTGCAAACGCTGAGTTTGTCGGCGTCAGGGTGCTTCTCGCGCTCGAGCACATGGCCCACCACCACGCCTTGAGCCAGACGACTTAGATCGTCGATCTCCTCAACTTCAAAGCCGGCCATCGAGAGCCGTTCTGCGAGTTGGTCAGCGGGCTCCTTTACTTGGACAAGATCCTGAAGCCAGGAGAGGGAAACCCGCATGAAATCGAGGCTGGAAGCTGGAAATCTTACGAAGCCTCCTTCCACCATGTCCGCAACACAAAAATGAGGGAGGAGGGGCACATCGATCTGTAAGATCGTTAGCTGTCACTTCGCTACGCAACTGCGGCGCAACGTCCTTTATGGCCAAGAACAAGGGCGTCCGGATCGTGATCACTCTCGAGTGCACCGAATGCCGGTCCAATCCCGCCAAGCGCTCTCCCGGTGTGTCCCGTTACACCACCGAGAAGAATCGCCGGAACACCACCGAACGGCTGGAGATCAAGAAGTTCTGTCCCCACTGCAACAAGTCGACTCCCCACAAGGAGATCAAGTGATCTTGCAGGTCCACACCACTTCCCAGTCGTACTGAATCATGTCCAGCTC
>CAXQPR010000093.1:0-21173 GCA_964225855.1 Salipiger bermudensis
CGTGAGCGCTGCCACAAAGGGAGGGGAGCTGCAGATCAGCGCCGATGAGGCCTGCATATCCCTGTCTCCAGGCGAGCTGCTGCTGTTCAACGCCGGCCGCCACCGCCATCAGGTGCTGCCCACATCGGGACCCGCGCTGAGGGTGGTGCTGGGAGGATTCCTGCGTCTCAATCGCAGCCACAGCCGACTGCATTGCTACGTCTAACGCCACCGATCGCCAGGGTCGTTCTCTGCGAGTACCGCCTGGACGATCCCGAGAGACCTGCAGATCTATCCTTCCAGCTGCCACCACCCCGGCAGCGCCATGGCTGGAGCGCCTGGAGCGGCCTGTGCGACCGCATCGACCTGAGCCTGCAGGTGGCCGGGGGCGTGCTGCGGGAACCCTGGCTGGAATTCGACCATCCCTTTGAGCATCCCCCGGGGGTGTTCTTTCGCCTCGATCACCGCAAAGGAGCGCTGGCCGAAAGCGTGGGGGCAGCGCGCCAACAGCTCATGCCCCAGGTCGAGCAACCACTGTGCTGGCCCAGCAGCGACGACCTGGACCTGGGGATCAGTCACTGCGGATTCTTCCCCAGCAGAACCAACCACCAACCCGGGGCCATTCGCCTCAACCTCACCGGCCCCGATCAATGGGCCTGGCTGACACGCCAGGCACCAAACCTGTGCAACGACACCCTGGCAGAACTCCTCCAGGCATCAACCCTCTGCTGGTCCGCCACATTCGACTGGGGAGCGGATGGCGTCCAACGACTGGGGTTCGAATTGTTCCCCGCAGGACGGCTGCAGCGGGGCAGCGCGATCAATGACCCAGTGGTGCAGACCCTGCTGCACGCACTGGAGCCCTGGTGTTCGCCGGAGAGCATCACGGAATGCCAGCAACATCATCACAACTGGCGTCAACAGCAGAGTCCGAGCCATCAAGACAGCTTCAGCCATCTCAAACTGAGCCCTGAGAACGATGGCGCCTGGTCGATGAAGTTGTATCTCCTCAGCCATGCAGCTCGCTGACGCCTGCCTGGAGCGGGATGGGTTCACCTGGGTGCCCGAGCTGCTGGACAAGGCCAGCCGCACCAGATTGCGTCAACTCACAGCTCCCATCCTGGAAGCAGCCATGCGCTGGGAGAGCCAAGGGGAACCCCTCTGGTTTCTGCAGGACGACCTACCCGAGCTCGCCGATCTCCTGCAACAACCCAGCTTGCTCGCGCGGCTCCAAAGCACGTGTGGCCTGGGCCAAGCTCCCGTAAAGCTGCTGGCCGCCACGCTTTACAGAAAACGCACCGGTGAACCCGGCACCGCCTGGCATCAGGACGCCCGCTTCATCCCAAGCGACCAGCTCGCCGCCTTCACGGTGTGGTTGCCACTGCAAGCGATCGATGCCGCCAACGCACCGATTCAGTTTCTGCCCGGGAGCCACCGCCACTGCCTTCTGGAGCAACCCCAACAGGCGAGCAGCCCTCCCGTTGGCCTACCGGAAACCTCCCCTTGTGTGGCCACCCCCATGGCCTTCGGGGATGCAACCATCCACACGCCCTGGACCCTGCATGGGTCCTGCAGCAACCGCACCGCCACTCCGCGCCTGGCACTGATCGTCAATTATCTCAGCGGTCCACTGACCCTCAACGCCGAGTCAGCGCTCAACGGTTCCCACCACCCAGAGATCGTGAACGTGCTCCGCCGCACGAACCAACACACCCTCGGACGACGCCTTCAGCAATCAGGGGCCCCATTCAGCCCAGCACAATGGGGCCATGGCCAGCCCTGATCCTTCCGATCCCTGCGTTCACTGCGGCTTCTGCCTGCCCACCTGCGCCAGCTACCGGGTGCTGGGCACGGAAATGGACTCGCCCCGCGGTCGCATCCACACCCTCAAGGCGATCGATGCCGGTGAACTGAGCCTGGATTCCACCGTTGCCGAGCATTTCGACAGCTGCCTCGGATGCTTCGCCTGCGTCAGCGCCTGCCCGTCCGGCGTGCGTTACGACCAACTGATCGAGGCCACCCGTCCGCGCCTCAACAACCCTGAGTTGCGCAGCCCTTGGCAGCACACCTTCCGGCAGCTGCTGCTGGCCGTGCTCCCCTATCCCCGCCGATTGAGAGCCCTGCTCACTCCGCTGCGGGCCTATGCCGGCACCCCGCTGCAATCTCTGGTGCGCCGCAGTGGACTACTGAAGCTGCTCGGCCCTCAGCTGGATGCCATGGATGCTCTGTTGCCAGCCCTGGCCCCGGAAGGCTTTGCCGATCGCTACCCGACCGTGACGCCGGCCAGCGGCGAGCGCCGCGGCCGGGTCGGGCTGGTGCTGGGGTGCGTGCAGCGGTGCTTTGACCCCAAGGTCAACGCAGCCACCGTGGCGGTGCTCCAGGCCAATGGTTTCGACGTGGTGATCCCACCGAACCAGGGCTGTTGTGGTGCCGTGAGCCATCACCAGGGCCAGATGGACCAGACCCGCGAGCTGGCCAGCGCCTTGGTGGCCAGCTTCCAGGCCATCCCCAATCCACAGCCCTTGGATGCCGTCCTCGTGGCGGCCTCGGGCTGTGGCCACACCCTCAAGGCCTATGGCGAGTTGCTCGAGCCGGGCGCCAGCGGATTCCCCTGCCCTGTGCAAGATGTGCATGAATTCCTGGTGGAACGTGGGCTGAGTGAGGAGTTCCGCGCAGCCCTGATGCCCCTTCAACACTCAGAAGGAAAGCCGGCCAGCGCCGCCGAGCCCCTGTCGGTGGCGTATCACGATGCATGCCACATGATCCATGGCCAGGGGATCACGGCGCAGCCCAGGGCCCTGCTGCAAGCAATCCCCCACCTGCAACTGCGCGAAGCCACGGAAGCGGGTGTCTGCTGCGGCAGTGCTGGCATCTACAACCTGGTGCAACCCGACGAAGCCGCCGCCCTGGGCCGGATCAAAGCCAACGACCTGCAGAGCACCGGCGCCGGGCTGATTGCCAGCGCCAACATCGGATGCACACTGCAATTGCGCCGCCACCTGCCTGCCGATGAGCAGGCCCCCGCGGTGCGTCACCCGATGGAACTGCTGGCGACCGCAGCCGGACTGCTCTAGCGCCCCTCCATCAGCCGCCAGGCCTGCACCAGCGTGTCGGCGTCGCCGAGATTGCCGGGGAAGGTGATGATCGGGAGCTCCTGATGCTCTGAGTCAGCCGCAGACAGCGGCCGCACCAGCGACAGTCCTGGCAGCAACTGCCCCTCCAGCTGCACCGCCTCGAGCCCGAGCCCCTCCGCCAGCAGGGTTCCCGTGGTGATGCCGCCCTTACTGATCACATAACCCAGCTGCGGTGCTAGGCCCGCCACCAGACGCCCCATCAATCGGGCCAACTCCATCCCAAACCGGAGCCGCCGCCGCACCGCCCCTTCCCCCTCGCCAAACCCGAGCTCTCCACGGCTGGTGAACAGCACGGGCGTACACCCTCGAGCCAACAGCGCCTCCAGCTGCGTGCGCCACTCCAATTCCAGATCCGGCAACAGCAAATCGCACTGCCCACCCTCCAGCACCCGGGCGATGCGGGCCACGGGCAACTCCAGCCCTTCGCACGCAGGCTCCCGCAACAGCTGCTGCAGCTGCTGATCAGCCAATGGCACATGGGAGCCCACCAGCACCAGCCCAGGCTGAGGTCTGCCTGCCTGCTGGCGCCGCAAACCCGCCAAGCCACGTGCATCGAAAGGCTGTGGCCCTAGGGGACACGGTCCCCCATCCACCAGGCCATTGAGGAGGCTGGCAGCGGAGCGAAACAGGAAGCGTTTGCGGCCCTGCAACTGATGGAGGGCGGCTCCAAGGGCCTCCAATTGCTCGGCGCGGGTGGCATCTACCACCACGGGTTGATTGCCCTCAAGCCCCTCAAGCCGGTGGAGCAGCACCGTGAAGCCTGCAGGATCACCACCACTGCGCCCTTCAGCAGCCCGATCCAACACCGCCAAGTCCAGCCGCATCACTGATGCCTGGGCAATCGCGCCACCGCTTTTCTCCTCCAGCCAGGCCGCCAGATCACTGGTGCTGAAGCCAAACAACCGGTCTTGGGCAAAGGCAGTGGTGTGAACAGGGTCCCCATGCAGGAGATGCACCCCATCCACGGTCATACGCCCCCCCGGCAGAAAGGCCGGCACATGCAACGTGGCGTCCACCGGCTCAAAGCGTTCCTGCCAGGCCTCAGCCAGCACCTGGGGTTCCAGCACGCCATGGCCCCGCAGGGTTGAGTCGCCTCGGCTGACCAACTGCACCTGATCAGGGGACAGTCCTTCCGCAGCCATCGCGGCAGCCAAGGCCTCCACAATCTCTCGATTGCGTTCGGCGGCCTCAGACGGCGACAGCGCCCGGGTGTTGGCCAGCACAAACAGCAAAGGCGAGGGATGGCGCAAGCCACGGCGCAGGGTGCCTGAATCCCAGCGCAGCAGCAACGGACAGCTGTGAACCGTTTGCGACCCGGTGGGGTCGTCATCAATCACGACGACCTTCACCGAGGACGCCGCCTCGCGCGCTCCTCGATCTCGATCAGATCAGACCCATTCACAGGAGCAATAAACCCTGCATTGGCCCGCACCAGACAAACAACGGAAGCTTGACTGCGCTGAGCAACGTCCAACTGACGCCAGCCCGGCAGCCGCACGCGCAACCAGGGACGATCGTTCACCATCACCACCGCCTGCTGAAGGCCATGCTCCGAGGTGTCGGTGACCACCAAATCCCCGTAGTGAAGCCGGGCAATCGGTTGATGGGTTGCCAAAGACCGGCAGTGGGTTCCCTCTGGATCCCGCTCCACCATCAGCCAATGGCGCACCTCGTAAAGCCCGCGATTGCCCTGGGTCTGACTGCTCAAAAAGTCACCACTTGCGTTGGGCAACGGTGATTCAGCCCTCTGAGCCAAAGCAGCCTGACCACAGATCCCCAGATGGAGCAGCAACACACTGTGGACCAATCGGCGCACTCGTCGAGTCATGGCAGCAATGCCCATGGCACCATCATTCTCGGCAGAACCCACCGGTTATCGACACGTTCGTCGCCAACACCAGCTCACCCCAGACCATCGCGCCACGCAACCTTGCCGCGGTGCAAGACGTGGTGCGCGATCTGCACGCCAGCGCAAGCCCCTGGATCCCCTCCGGTCTGGGGAGCCGCCTCAGCTGGGGGGCCCCGCTCAAACCGGCACCGGTGCTCAGCCTGCGCCACTGCAGGGCCGTGCTCGACCATGCCGTCGACGACCTCACGATCACCGTGCAGGCAGGACTGCCCCTGGCCGATCTGCAAGCGCAACTGGCGGAACACCAGCAATGGCTGCCCATCGACTGGCCCTTGGGCACGAAGCCGAATGACACAGATTCCGCAGGCAGCGTGGGAGGGCTGGTAGCCCGAGGACTGGCCGGAGGCCTGCGTCACCGCCACCTGGGGGTTCGCGACCAGATCATCGGCATCGGACTGATTCGCACCGACGGAACCGAAGCCCATGCCGGCGGCCGGGTCGTCAAGAACGTGGCCGGCTACGACCTGATGCGCCTGCTCTGCGGCAGCTGGGGAAGCCTGGCCCTGATCAGCGAACTCACCCTGCGGGTGCAACCGATTCGTCCCGCACGAGCTCTGCTGGTGATCAACGGCCCCCTCGAGGCTCTGGAGGCCTGGCGGGCCGATGTGGTGGCCAGCACCCTCACACCGGAGCTGCTCAATTGGCAGTGCGGCCCCGAGCAACCGCTGCGCATCCAGGTGGGCATCGCCAGCGTCAGTGATGCGGCGGTGGAGGACCAGCTGAACCGCCTGCGCTCCCTCGCCGAACACCACCAGCTGAGCGCGGAACCACACCCCTGGGAGGGCCCCTTACCGCCGGCGGAGACCAGCACAACGACCACACCGGCCTGTTTGTTGCGACTCACCCTGGCCCCCACCCAAATCCAGGCCCTGTTCCGCAGCGCAGAGCTGAAGGCGCTGCAGGGATGGCACTGGCAGGTGGCCGCCGCCGCCGGCAGTGGTGATGGCTGGATCACCACGAATAGCTCAACCCGCTGCGATCAGCTGCAGAGCTTGCGCCAACGCGTTGAAGCCCTGGGGGGCAGGCTGAGTGTGCTGCGACAGCCGTCGGCAGCCACCCATGCGATTGACGCCTGGACGGATGCTCCCGCAAGGCCTCTGATCGAAGCGGTGAAGCGCCAGTTCGACCCCCTGCAGCAACTCAACCGTGGTCGCTTGCCTGGGGTCGCCAATCCCTACGGATAAGGGCTGGGCCGAAGGACTCAGCCCTGACTGACCCGATAGGTGCAGCAGAGCTCAAGGCTCTCGCCAGCCGCCAGCTCAAGCTTGCGGTCGCCACTGATCAGGGCCTGGCGTGGACCCGTCCACGGCTCGAGGCACACCATGGTGCGGGGCGGCTCAGTCCAAACCACGGTGAGGTCCATCGGTGCCGGATGGTCGAGCTGAACCCTGGTGCCGGCCAGATCATCCACCAGCGTCACGGGGCCGGAGGGGCGACTGAGCAGATCCACCCCCTGTGCCAATCGCTCCAGCTGCCCGGCGGTGTCGGTCTCCGCCATCTCCAGGTGATTGAGGCAACGGGGAGCCAGGCCCTCCAGACGGGTGCGGCTCAGCTCGCTGATGGTGAAGTACGGATGCAGACCAAAGCTGAATGGCATGGCCACGGCACCGTCACCGGTGTGGCTGATGGTGGTCCGAATCTCCAGGGCCTGGGCCAGCGGCCGCAACGCCATCACCACGCGAAAGGGGAACGGAAATGCCTCACGAGTCTGGGCGGTGTCCGTCAGGCTGAGCTGGATACCGCTCTGATCCTCGAGCAACTGCAGCTGCCAAGGCAGATCGCGGGCAAAGCCGTGTTGCTTGAGGGTGTGATTGACCCCATTCACCGGCAACACATCACCCGGCAGATTGCCGCAGATCGGAAACAGCACAGGAATCCCGCCGCGAATGCTGTTGGCGGGATTGGCGTAGCGCTCCTGATCGAAATAGAGCCACTCGCGGCCGCCACAGCTCCACTCCGTCACCAACCCGCCACGCTCGGGCACCACCCGCAGGCGATCACCACTGCTGGGATGGACAAATTCCCAGTGGGGATAGGGCGCGGACTGCTGAATGAGCGTCATGGCCATCGGCTTGGGCAGTCCAAGTGTGGCGCGACCGTTCCGAGCTGAACCATCACGCGCCCTTTTCCAGGGAGTGGAGCCACTCGAGCAGGGCAGCATTCACCTGCTCGGGCACCTCATCGTGGGGGCAGTGGCCGGCCTCCAGCACCACCTCCGTCATCGCTGCCGGTGCATGACGCTGAAAACTGGCGCGCCGGCCAGCCGCATTGATCCAGGGGTCGCGAATTCCCCAGAGCAAGAGCAAGGGAGCCGTTAGGTCGGCGAACAGCTCATCGAGGGGTTGCCCGCGGGGAATGTCAAACACGGTGCGGAACACGCCAAAGGCACCGGGATCGCGGGAGGGGAGAAGGATCGCCTCCACCAGTTCCTCATCCACGTTGGTGCGATCGACATACACCTGATTGAGGGTGCGGCGAACGGTGGCCGGGCGGCGCATGTTCTCGAACAGGAGGCGCTGCAACACCGGACTCTTGAGCAGAGCCATGCCGATGGTCTGACGGGCAATAGCACCCCAACCCTGGGGGGCCTGCTGCTCATCACTGAAGGGACCTGCAGCATTCAGCAGCACCACGCCAGCGCAGTCGTTCCCCAGCGCAGCACCAGCGGCCAAAGCCGCGAAACCACCGAGGGAGTTCCCGGCGATCACGGTGGGACGACCGATCCGTTCCTTGACGTAGGCCGTGAGCTGATCCCGCCAAAGGGCACCGCCGTAGGTGAGGCCGGCCGGCTTGGCACTGCGACCAAAGCCGAGCAGGTCCAGGGCATGCACCTCGTGGGTGCGTGCCAGCACTGGGATGTTGTGTCGCCAGTGATCGGTGGAGGCCCCGAAGCCATGCACCAACAGCAGGGCAGGACGCTTCTGGGCCAAGGCCGCAGCAACAGGGTCGGTGGGACCGCAGTTCAGGCAATGCACAAACGAGCCCAGGTGTTCCCAGGGCTCACAGACGGTTTGAGGCAGCCGCTGGCTCACCAGGTCGCTCACCACTTCCGGAGCTGCTTCTGGAGCAAGGGTCACAACAGATCGGGCCTCGAGCGGTGATGCTAAGGAGCCTTGCCAGCGCTTGTTCCCTTGGACGCCTTCGCCCTCGGCTACGGCCCTTTCAATGATCCGGCCACGCTGCGCGGCGCCGTGTTCTGGGCCCTGGCGCTTTATCTGCCCTTGAGCGGCCCCCTCAGCCGCTTCGAAGCCAGCCTGATCAACGGTCCGTTAAGCGCCCGCTGGCAGCAGATTGCCCTGGTGATCAGCAGTCTTCTGCTCGCCCTGGGGGTGGGCGTGGTGGTCCAGCTCGTCCTGAGCTGGACCCTCGGACCAGGCTGGGGTTCAAGCCTGGCCCTCATCACGGTGGGCTGGAGCTTGTTCCTGCTCCTGGCCCGCAGTCAGGACCAGGACAGGACGAAGGACTGAGCGGCTGGCTGGCTGATCAGACCAAGCCGACGGGATCGGCGGCAACCGAGTCATCCACCTTGTTGCCCCCATCGGGTGTGTTGCCACCGAGCACCAGACGCAGCAGCACCGGTGCCAGGAAGGTGGTGCCAATCACCATCACAAGGATGGCGGCTTCAAGAGACGGCGAGAGAAGGCCGGCGCTGGTGCCGAGACCCAGGAAGATCAGACCCACTTCACCCCGCGGCATCATTCCCAGACCGACCACCAGGCGGTTGGTGGACTGTTTGCTGACAAACGCCCAACCAGCTGCGATCTTGCCGATGATGGCGATCACCAGCAGGAAGCCGGCCACCACCAGAGCCGAGCGGCTGGCGGGATCCAAGGGGTTGATCACCGAGAGATCCATGCCGGCACCCACCAGCACGAAGAAAATCGTCGCGAACAGGGTCACGATCGGCAGCACTGCCTGCTGAATGGCGTGGTTGTGCTTCGAGCCACTGAGAATCAAGCCCGCGGCGAACGCGCCGAGAGCCGCCTCCAGACCAATTGCCGTAGCAGCAAAACAGCTGAGCGTCAGGATCACAAATGAAGCGACGAGCACCTCACCAGGGGCTTTGAGCTTGTCGATCAGCCAATCGAATGCGGGTGCTGCCGTGCGGCTGAGACCAATGGCGGCCACCACAAATACGATCGCTGCCACCACCAGCTTGAGGATCGGGGCAATCGAGAAGGTGCCTCCGGCCGCCACTGACACCACCACCGCAAGAATGACGATGCCGAGGATGTCGTCGAGCACGGCCGCGCCGATCACAATCTGACCTTCACGGGTTTTGAGATAACCCAATTCGCCAAACACGCTGGCGGTGATGCCGATGCTGGTGGCCGTCATCGAGGCACCCGCGAACACTGCCGGGATCAGATCCACATGAAAAATCGCCATCAGGCCAGCGGTGCCGAGGGCGAAGGGCAGCACAACACCGGCCACCGCCACAGTGAACGCCTGGCCGCCCACGGCCACCAGCTCGTCGAGTTCACTCTCCAGACCGGTGAGGAACAGCAGGGCATAAAGGCCAAGGGTGGCCACCGCCTGCAGGGAGGGGAAGGTCTCGTTGTAGATCTCTGGGACGGCATCCGGCGGGATGGCCGCCAGACCACCAATGAGCTGGTTGAAGCTGTCGCTGAGATGGGCCTGGGTTTCCGGAGGTACCAGCAGATGCAATCCGGACGCACCGATGATCACGCCAGCCAGCAGTTCGCCGAGGATCGTGGGCAACTGGAACCGCACCAACACCTCCGCCAGGGTGCGGGCGGCCACGAAGATCAACAGGAAGCGCACCACCCCGATCAGGGTTTCCGCCACCTCCAGATCGTGGCTGCTGAGCTCACTCAGCATCGGAGAGAGCTGGGCCAGCTCCAAAGGCACAAGCATCGAGATCAACAGGTCCTGATGCCAGGGACCTTATAAGAGATCGCTCTCAGCAACCGTTCAGTTCAGCCATATCAGGCATGGCTACGGTCCGCGCAGTGAGGTCCCTGCACCCTGCGGCCATGGACACCCTGCCGATCCCCGCTGCTATTCAGATGCCGCCAGCACCGGAGGAGGAGGAACTCCAGCAGCTGGATACCTACTGGCGCACGGCCAACTATCTGGCAGCAGGAATGATCTACCTGCAGGACAACCCTCTGCTGCGGGAACCCCTGAAACCGGAACACATCAAGAACCGCCTGCTGGGCCATTGGGGGTCGAGCCCTGGGCAGGCCTTCATCTGGACCCACGCCAACCGGCTGATCAACGCCTACGACCTCGACATGATCTACATGTCCGGACCCGGGCATGGAGCCCCTGGGATGCGCGGCCCTATTTACATCGATGGCAGCTACAGCGAGCGCTATCCGGACAAATCCCTCGACGAAGCGGGCCTGCGCCGCTTCTTCAAGATGTTCTCCTTTCCAGGGCACATCGGCAGCCATTGCACAGCTGAAACCCCGGGGTCGATCCATGAAGGCGGCGAGTTGGGTTACGTGCTCTCCCACGCCTGCGGGGCGGTGTTCGACAACCCGGAGCTGATCACACTCGCCTGTGTCGGTGATGGCGAAGCGGAAACCGGTCCACTGGCCACCAGTTGGCACATCAATAAGTTCATCAACCCGATCCGCGACGGGGCTGTGCTGCCGGTGCTGCACCTGAACGGCTACAAAATCGCCAACCCCTCGATCCTCAGCCGCATCCCCCACGCGGAACTGCAGAGCCTGTTGCGCGGCTACGGCTGGGAGCCTCTGTTTGTCGAAGGGTTCGAACCGATGGCGATGCACCGCCAGATGGCTGTGGCCATGGAACAGGCGGTGCTCACGATCCGTGCGATCCAGCAGCAGGCCCGCAGCAGCGGTGAAGCCATGCGACCCCGCTGGCCGATGGTGGTGCTGCGCTCCCCCAAGGGGTGGACCTGCCCGGCCGAGGTGGATGGCCAAAAACTGGAAAACTTCTGGCGGTCCCATCAGGTGCCGATCACCGGAGTGAAAACCAACCCGGAGCACCTGCGGTTGTTGGAGGAGTGGTTGAAGAGCTACAGGCCCTGGGAACTATTTAATGACGTGGGCGCCATCCGACCGGAGATCCGAGCCCTCTCACCGAGAGGCGACCGTCGCATGGGATCCAATCCCCACACCAACGGCGGCGTGATGCGACGCAACCTGGTGTTCCCCGATCTGGCCAACTACGCCGTCACGGTTGAGTGTCCTGGCTGCCAGGAAAGCGAAAACACCGTTCCCATGGGCCAACTGATCCGAGATCTGATCCGCAACAACCCAGGGGCGTTTCGCCTGTTCGGGCCCGATGAAACCGCTTCAAACCGTCTGCAGGCAGTCTTTGAAGCCTCCAAAAAGGTGTGGATGGCGGACTACCTGCCGGAAGACCGCAATGGCAGCGAACTGGCCCGGGAGGGATCCGTGGTGGAGATGCTCTCAGAGCACACCCTGGTGGGAATGCTGGAGGGTTATCTGCTCACCGGCCGCAACGGCTTGTTCCACACCTACGAAGCCTTCGCCCATGTGATCGCCTCGATGTACAACCAGCACTGCAAATGGCTGGAGCACTGCGAAGAGATTCCCTGGCGTGAACCGGTCGGCCCCTGGAACTGTCTGATCTCATCCACCGTCTGGCGGCAGGACCACAACGGTTTCACCCACCAGGATCCCGGCTTCATGGATCTGGCCGGCAACAAGAAAGGCAGCATCACGCGCCTGTACTTGCCCGCCGATTCCAATTGCCTCCTGGCCGTGGCCGAGCAGGCCCTGCAGGAAACCGATGTGGCCAACATCATCGTGTCCGACAAGCAGAAGCATCTGCAGTACCTGACCCTGGAGCAGGCCCGCCGTCATGTCGCCAAAGGGGCAGGCCTATGGGAGTGGGCCTGCAATGACGACTGCGGCGCCGAACCGGATGAGCCGGATGTGGTGCTGGCCTCCGCCGGCGACATCCCCACCAAGGAATGCCTGGCGGCGATTGAACTGATCCGAGAGCGCATTCCCTCCCTCAAAGTTCGGTACGTGAATGTGGTCAAGCTGTTTGCCCTGGCCTCACCCAAAGACCATCCCCATGGCCTGAGCGACATGGATTTCACAAGCCTGTTCACGCCCGACAAGCCGGTGATCTTCAACTTCCACGGCTACCCCTGGCTGGTGCATCGCCTCACCTACAACCGCCCCAATCACGCCAACCTGCATGTGCGGGGGTACAAGGAGCAGGGCAACATCAACACGCCGTTGGAACTGGCGATCAGCAACCAGATCGATCGCTTCAATCTGGTGATCGATGTGATCAACCGGGTGCCCTCGCTTGGATCAAGGGCGGCCCACGTGAAGGAGCAAATGAAGGAGGAGATCCTGCGGCACAGGGCCTACGCCTACGAGCACGGCACCGATGCACCAGTGATCAACAACTGGCGCTGGAGCCTCGGTCACAGTTCCTGCATCGTGTGAACCAGACAAGGGCAAAGCGATTCACACTTGGTCCATCCCCGGTTTCGTCATATCTGCGCGCGATGAGCACCTCCGAGCCTCTCGACCTACGTCTGCCCACCCCCAGCTGCTTCGCCGACCCCGAGCGGGCCGGGCTTGAGGCCGATGCCGTCTTTGACGGTATGACCGAGCACCTCTTCTTCACGCTCGGGAAACTGGCCCCCACCGCCAGCCGCCATGACCTCTACATGGCCCTCAGCTACGCGGTGCGCGACCGGCTGATGACCCGCTACCTGGCCAGCCTCGAGGCCATCCGTGCCCGGCCGCAGAAAACCGTGGCCTACCTATCGGCGGAATTCCTGATCGGCCCCCAGCTCAACAACAACCTTCTCAACCTCGGAATTCAGAAAGAGGCCGAGGAGGCGGTACGTCGTTTCGGCGTGGAATCGCTGCAGCAGATCCTCGACGTGGAGGAGGAGCCGGGCCTGGGCAACGGGGGCCTTGGTCGTCTGGCCGCCTGCTACATGGAATCCCTCGCCAGCCTCCAGGTGCCCGCCACCGGCTACGGCATCCGCTATGAATTCGGCATCTTCGACCAGCTGATCCGCGACGGGTGGCAGGTGGAGGTCACCGACAAATGGCTCAAAGGCGGCTGGCCCTGGGAACTGCCCCAACCGGATGAAGCCTGCTTCGTGGGGTTTGGCGGCCGCACCGAGAGCTACATCGACGACAAAGGCAACTACCGCTCCCGTTGGATCCCGGCGGAGCATGCCATCGGCGTGCCCCACGATGTGCCAGTGCTGGGCTATCGAGTCAACACCTGCGATCGCCTGCGCCTGTGGCGCGCGGACGCCACCGAAAGCTTCGACTTCTATGCCTTCAACATCGGCGATTACTACGGCGCCGTGGAGGAGAAGGTGGGTAGCGAAACCCTCTCCAAGGTGCTCTATCCCAATGACGGCACCGACGAGGGCCGGCGCCTACGCCTGAAGCAGCAGCACTTCTTTGTGAGCTGCTCCCTGCAGGACATGCTGCGCAGCCTCGATCACCGCGGCCTGGCGGTGGAGAACTTCGCCGACTACTGGACGGTGCAGCTCAACGACACCCATCCGGCCATTGCGGTGGCCGAACTGATGCGGCTGCTGATCGATGATCGCCACCTGGAGTGGAGCCAGGCCTGGGACATCACCACCCAATCGGTGGCTTACACCAATCACACCCTGCTGCCTGAAGCACTGGAGAAGTGGGATCTGCGCCTGTTTGCCGACCTGCTGCCGCGGCACCTGGAGCTGATCTACGAGATCAACCGCCGCTTCCTCCAGCAGGTGCGCCTGCGCTTCCCCGGCAATGACGCCATCTTGCGCAAGCTCTCGATCATTGATGAAGACGGCAGCAAGGCCGTGCGCATGGCCCACCTGGCCACAATCGGCGCCCATCACGTCAACGGGGTGGCCGCACTGCACTCCGATCTGGTGCGCACCCAACTGCTGCCGGAGTTCGCAGCCCTCTGGCCCGAGAAATTCACCAATGTCACCAATGGCGTGACCCCCCGCCGCTGGGTGGCGCTGGCCAATCCGGAAATGTCAGCCCTGTTTGATCAGGTGGTGGGCCACGACTGGATCTCCAACATGGAGAACCTGCGCAAGCTTGAAGCCCATCAGCACGACAGCAGCTTCCTCGAGCAGTGGGGAGACACCAAGCTGTCGGTGAAGCGCAAACTGGCGAATTACATCCACCGCCACTCCAGCGTGCTGGTGGACCCCGCCAGCCTGTTTGATGTGCAGGTGAAGCGGATCCACGAATACAAGCGCCAGCACCTGAACGCGCTGCAGATCATCACCCAATACCTGCGCATCAAGAACGGGCAGGCCGAGGGATTGGCACCCCGCACCGTGATCTTCGGGGGCAAAGCGGCACCGGGCTATTACATGGCCAAACTGATCATCCGCTTCATCAACGGAATCGCGGAAACGGTCAATGCCGACCCGGATATGGATGGCCGTCTGCGGGTGGTGTTTCTGCCCAACTACACCGTCAAGCTGGGTGAGCAGGTCTACCCCGGCTCCGATCTCTCCGAGCAGATCTCGACGGCCGGAAAGGAAGCCTCCGGCACCGGCAATATGAAGTTCGCCATGAACGGGGCCCTCACGATTGGCACCCTTGATGGAGCCAACGTGGAAATCCGCGAGAAAGTCGGCGCCGAGAACTTCTTCCTGTTCGGCAAGACCGTGGAAGAGATCGCCGCCCTCAAGCACAGTGGCTACCGCCCCTGGGAGGTGATCAACAGCACGCCTGAGCTGTCGGAAGCGATCCATCTGATCGAGAGCGGCCATTTCAGCAACGGTGACGCTGACCTGTTCCGCCCCCTGCTCGACAACCTCACCGGCAGCGATCCCTTCTTCGTGATGGCCGACTTTGCCGACTATCTGCGCGCCCAGGATGCCGTCAGCCAGGCCTGGAGCGACCGCACCCAGTGGAACCGCATGTCGGTGCTGAACGCAGCCCGCAGCGGCTTCTTCTCCTCCGACCGCTCGATCCAGGAATACTGCGATCACATCTGGAAGGTGGAACCTCTGAAGGTCGACATCACCTGCGACGTGCGCTGATGCCTGAGCTCTGCCTGGTGATCAACCTGGGCAGTTCAAGCCTCAAAGCCGCCCTCTATGCCCCCGAGGGAAATCGGGGGCAACGCTGTTACTGGAAAGACGGCTGCAGCCTGGAGGCCGGCAGCTCCCGGCCCATGCACGCCCTGGAAGCCAAGCTCGACCAGTGGCTGGCCCCAGCTCTGGAACCCCATCGCTCCGCCATTCGTGGCATTGGCCATCGGGTGGTGCACGGTGGTGAACGCTTCACCGCACCCACCCGGCTCACCCCCGAGGTGGAAGAGGAGCTGCAGGCCCTGATCCCGCTGGCCCCCCTGCACAATCCACCGGCCCTGCGGGGCATGGCCTGGGCGAAACGCTGGGATCCCAGCCTGCCCCAATGGGCCTGCTTTGACACCGCCTTTCATCACACCCTGCCGGCTGCGGCCCGCACCTATGCCCTGCCCCGAGAGCTACGGGATCAGGGCTTCCGGCGCTTTGGCTTCCATGGCCTGAATCACCAGCACATCAGCCAGGTGGTGGCCCACCAGTGGACACGACAGGGCCGCGATCCCCGGAAGCTGCGGCTGATCAGTGCCCATCTCGGTGCTGGGGCCTCTCTCGCCGCTGTGAAGGGAGGCGTCTGCATCGACACCACCATGGGTTACACGCCTATGGAAGGGCTGGTGATGGCCAGCCGCTGCGGAAGCCTCGATCCTGGGGTGTTGCTGGAGCTGATGCGCCGTGGCCTTCAGCACGACCAGCTGCAAGACCTGCTGGGCCAGGAGGCAGGCCTCAAAGGACTCTCCAACCTGAGCAGCGACATGCGGGTGCTGCGCGAACAAGCCCAGGAGGGACACCAGGGGGCTCAACTGGCCATCGCTGTGTTTCGCCACCGTCTGCTGCAGCTGATCGGCAGCATGGCCGCAAGTCTTCAAGGGGTCGATGTGCTGGCCCTGAGCGGTGGCATCGGTGAACACGACCAGGTGCTTCTAGCCGAGCTGCGCTCAGCTCTGGCTTGGTATCCCGAACTCACCCTCACGGTGGTGCCTGCCGACGAGGAGGGTCTGATCGCCCGCCTTGTGGCGGAGCAGATGCTCAGCCCCGATCAGGCAGGTCAGGGGTCTGGTGCAGCAAACGATTCAGACGCAGGCGATCGGCATTAAGGGGATCGGGAGCCAACTCGCCAGCCAGCTCGCGGAACTTTTGCTCAATCGCTTCAGGCACGCGCACATCAAAGATGCGCTCCATCAATGCCTCAATCGAGAACAGATGGGCATTGATGTTTTCCAGATCCGCCATGGCCTGCTGAAGCGCATCGACGGGCTCTTCAGTGGCACCGACAGGGGTGGCATGGGCCTGGGTTTCAGCCGGACGGGGACCGTGCTGCTTCTGGAGATCCTCCAGCACGCGACCAGAGAGAGTGCGGAAGGCCTGCAATGCCGCCCAGCTCAGCTCCTGCTGCTGACGCAGAGTGGGCGACTCACGAATCAGGCGGTCGTGCTCGCGATAAAACCGCTGACAGTCAGGGCATTGACAGGGCTCTTCAGGCACGTCACACCCTCAAGTTCAATTCCCATCATGACATCTGATTAAGCAGCCAGAGGCGGCTCTCCCGAAAATCCACCGTCATCAGCGGAAGGATCGCGAGGTCCCTCGCCGTTGTCGTCGTCAGTGAGATCGGACATCCCCGGCAGAGGAATCTCGATCGACGACACCACCTGAATCACGTCGCGAAGACGCATCGAATCGGCAAACCACCCCATGGCTTGCTCGGTGTCGCCACGACGTTCCGCATCACTGGCCTGGTCCTCATGGGCCTCCGCCAGCAACGCCAGCCAGCAGAGACAACGGGCCTGAACCACCGAGAGATCGAGATCGGTGGGCTGGGAATCGGCAATGCGCTCGCTTTCCTGCTGCACCAAGAGCCGAAGCCGCAGATCGTGAAGCTGGGTCATGGCACCGGATTCACTGCGTTAACGCTAGCGACAGAGTGCGGTCACGCCACCCCCCCAGATGTAGTGGCGGCTACGAGATCACAAACCCACTGACAACGGGGCTGGCGGGACTCGAACCCACGACCTACGGTTTAGGAAACCGTCGCTCTATCCGGCTGAGCTACAGCCCCCTAAAAGCCATTATGGGGGTTGAAAGCAGGCGAGGTGATCGCGATCAGGGCATCGGTGGCTTCGGCCCCGAGGCGCTTGGTTGAGGAAAGTCCGGGCTCCCCGATGGCCAGGCTTGCTGGGTAACGCCCAGTGCGGGTGACCGTGAGGAGAGTGCCACAGAAACACACCGCCGATGGCCGGCTTGCCGGCACAGGCAAGGGTGCAAAGGTGCGGTAAGAGCGCACCAGCAGCATCGAGAGGTGCTGGCTCGGTAAACCCCGGCTGGGAGCAAGGCCGAGGAACGACGGTTGGCCATCGACCCCGTTCCGCTGATGTGCGCCGCTCGAGGTCGTCGGTAACGGCGATCCCAGATAGATGATCACCCCCCTTTTTAGGAAGGGAGAACAGAACCCGGCTTATGTCCTGCTTTCACCCCCTTTGGCGCCCCAGCTGACGCCATCCGCTGCGCTCCTGTCAGGTCCAGATCCGTGCCCAACAATTCGGTCTCATCCGATCCCTCACCACTGCGCAGTGAGCAACTGAAGCGCTTCTGCACAGACCTGGGACTGGACCCTGCCACCAGCCCCAATGCAGCTCACACGCTTGCGCTGGTGGATGAAGCACTGACCCACACCTCCACCGGCAGGCACATCAACCACGAGCGTCTCGAATTTCTCGGGGATGCCGTCCTGCGACTTGCAGCCAGTGAATACATCGAACAGCACCACCCCCAGCTCCCCGTTGGCGAGCGCTCTGCCCTGCGCGCCCAACTGGTGAGCGACCGCTGGCTTGCCGCCCTCGGCGACAGCATCAGCATCGAGTCGGTGCAGACCCTGGGTGCCAAGGCCCGCGGCGACGACGCGGGGCGCGCAACCCTGCGGGCGGAAGCCACCGAAGCCCTGATCGGAGCGCTGTATCAGGGATGGGCATCCCTTGAACCCGTGCACACCTGGCTCACCCCCCACTGGCAGCGCACCAGTGCAGCGGTGCTGGCCGACCCCCACAAGGGCAATGCCAAGTCGGCTCTCCAGGAATGGAGCCAGGCCCGCAAGCTGGGCCTACCCACCTATTGCAGTGAGGAGCAAAGCCAACGCCATGGCGACCCCAAACGGTTCCGCTGCCAGGTGGAACTGCAAGGCAAAACCCTGGCGGAAGGCTGGGGAGGATCACGGCGTGACGCTGAACAGCGCGCAGCCCAGGCGGCGCTTCAGAGCCTGGCAGGCGGCAGCTGAGCACCGCAGCGATCGCAATATCGAGCCTTGGCACGGTGAATGGAGTGCCCGCACTGGTCGCAATGGAGGGTTCCGTCATCAGCCCGTGCCCCAGCGCGGCGCAACCCCTCCACAGTGACGATGCCCGTGGGAATCGCGATGATGCCGAAACCGAGCAGCATCACAGCGGCAGCCAGGACGCGGCCCAAAGCCGTTTGGGGCACGATGTCGCCATAGCCAACGGTGGTCATGGTGACCACGGCCCAGTACACCCCCTGGGCGACAGAACGGAACTGGCTTTGCGGATGGAAGCTCTCCACCACCACCATCAAGTAGCCGAGCACCACCTGGAGGATCAGCACAAACAGGATGAACACGCTGATGCGCCGGGCACTGGCCTTGAGGGCGGCCCCGAGGGCGCGGGCCTCATCCATGAAGCGCAGCAGCTTGAACACCCGCAGGATGCGGCCGAACTTGAACACCCACAGCACCAAGCCGCTGTTGATCTGCGGCACGGCAAAAAACAACACCGCCGACAGATCAATCAGGCCATACACGCTGCGCAGATAGGCCAAGGGCCTGGGGCTCGCGATCAGGTGCAACGCCAGGTCAGCAGCGAACACCGCCAGGGCCAGACGGTCGATCCAGTCCACCCACGCGGGCACCAGTACGGACGACGCCGAAGCCAGTCCTGGCGCAGGCTCGAACAGCAGACCCACCACGCTGAGCAGAATCGCGCCAAAAATGACCAGGTTGTAAAGCCGACCCGCACGGGTATCGGACTCCAGCACCACACGCGCCAGACGGTCGCGGACGGTGGCAGTTGGCATCAGGCAGCCTGAAGGTCGCGAAGCCGCATCGTGATGAGCTTGTCCCAGTTGCCGCCTTCAAACAGCACAGCAGCGCGATCGCCGCTGATGCGCTGCACAAACCCGGTGTAGCCGTTGTAAATCGAGGTGGCGTCGACCACCTTCACCGTGGCGCCAGGAAGGATCGGAGTGGCGCTGGCCATAACAACGGACTGATCTGAAACCCAGTATCGCCCGGCGGGATGATGGAGTGCCGTCTCCACCTGCGGCCATGGCCAGCGCCGGCACCCCTGCGGTTCCCACCTCTGCCGACGACTGGTTGCCGATAGGCAAGGTGGTGGGCGTTCAGGGCCTGAAGGGCGAGCTGCGCATCAACCCCGCCAGTGAGTTTCCGGAGCGGTTCACTGACCCTGGCAGCCGCTGGCTGAAAGCAAGGGGATCCACTCCCAGAGAGGTGGAACTGAAAAGCGGCCGTCAGCTGCCCGGCAAGAGCGTCTTTGTGGTGCGCTTTACAGGGATCGACACCCGCGAAGCGGCCGAAGCTCTGGTCGGCCAGACCTTGATGGTGCCGGCCGACGACCGCCCCGAGCTGGAGGAAGGGGAGTTCCATCTGCTGGATCTCGTTGGCCTCGAAGCCCGTCTCAGCGCCGACGGAGAGGCGATTGGCACGGTGAGCGATCTGATCAGCGGCGGTAACGAACTGCTCGAGATCAAAACCCCCGACGGCCGCACCTTGATGGTGCCGTTCGTGGAGGCAATCGTGCCAGAGGTGCATGTCAACGACGGCTGGCTGCTGCTCACCCCGCCGCCTGGCCTGCTAGAGCTGTGACCCACCCGGGCTGACAGGGCCTGCGGAGTGGGGCAGGATCAGCCCAACAAGCGCCAAGGCTTCGGTGAGCACGCCCCTGATTCCTGTGATTCTCTGCGGCGGCACGGGCACCCGTCTCTGGCCCCTCTCCCGCGCCAGTTACCCCAAGCAGTACTGGGCCCTAGGCGGCAATGGTGACGACACGCTGCTGCAACAGACCCAGCAGCGCCTGGAAGGACTGGAAGGCCTGGCGGATCCCCTGGTGATCTGCAACGAAGATCACCGCTTCATCGTGGCCGAACAGATGCGCCAGATCGGCATCAAGCCGAGCGCGATTCTGCTGGAGCCGATGGGCCGCAACACCGCCCCGGCAGTGGCCATCGCTGCCCTCCAGGCCACCTCCCGTGGAGACGACCCGCTACTGCTGGTGCTGGCCGCCGACCATGTGATCCGCGATGGCGCCCAGTTCCGAACCACGGTGGAGGCGGGCCGTGCCGCGGCTGAAGCTGGCCAACTGGTGACGTTCGGGATCGTGCCCACCGCCCCGGAAACCGGCTATGGCTACATCGAAGCCACCGCTCCACTACAGGCCGGCACCCTCAGCCCCACACCGATCGCCCGCTTTGTGGAAAAGCCAGATCGAACAACAGCTGAAGGTTTCCTGGCCACCGGCCGCTTCACCTGGAACAGCGGCATGTTCCTGTTCCGCGCCAGCGCCATGCTGGCGGAACTGGAACGGCTGGCTCCCGAGGTGGTGAGTTGCTGCCGCGCCGCCCTGGAACAGGACGCTGCCGACCTCGACTTCCGCCGCCTCGACAAGAGCGCCTTTGCCCGCTGCCCCAACGTGGCCATCGACGTGGCCGTGATGGAACAGACCCAGCTGGGCGCTGTGCTGCCCCTGGATGCCGGCTGGAGTGACGTTGGCAGCTGGAGCGCTCTCTGGGACACCTCCGACAAAGACAGCGACGGCAATGTGCTGCGCGGCCGGGTGATCAGCGAAGGCAGCAGCAATTGCTATCTGCGCAGCGAACACCGACTGGTGGTGGGACTGGGCATCGACAACCTGGTGGTGGTGGAAACCGACGACGCCGTGCTGGTGGCCAGCCGCGACCAGGCCCAGAACGTGAAGCGCGTGGTGGGACAGCTGGAAGCTGACGGCAGCCCCGAAGGCAAGGCCCACCGCCGCATCTACCGCCCCTGGGGCCATTACACCGGGGTGATGGAAGG
>CAXQPR010000094.1:0-2198 GCA_964225855.1 Salipiger bermudensis
CTGCCGGGTTGTCCCTGCTCGGTCTGTGCAGTTACGTGCTGCTCTACACAGCTTTGCTCAAGCCGCGGACGTCCCAGAACATCGTCATCGGTGGGGTCGCCGGGGCCATTCCGCCCCTCGTGGGAGCAGCCGCCGCCACGGGCCATGTGGGCCTCGGGGGCTGGTGGCTGTTCGCTCTGGTGATGGTCTGGACGCCAGCCCACTTCTGGGCCTTGGCCCTGCTGTTGCGTGAGGACTATCGCGCTGTCGGGATCCCGATGCTGCCCGTGGTGAAGGGACCTGTGGTGACGGCCCGGGCGATCAAGACCTATGGCTGGATCACCGTCCTGCTTAGCGGTTTGGGCGTGTTTGCTCTGCCTTCAGGCGGCGTCTTCTATGGCGTGATGCTGCTTCCTTACAACGGTCGATTGCTGCAGCTCGTTGATCGGCTTTCCTTGGATCCCGACAGCCTTGTCAATGCCAAGGCTCTGTTCCGTTGGTCAATTCTGTATCTGTTTGGTCTCTGCCTGCTGCTCATTCTCAGCCGGACGGATCTGGCTTCAGGCTTTGCTCAACAGGTGATGCAGCTCCTCTCCCTGCCAACGGGAGTGCAATGAGCACTCTCTAGATTCCCTGAATTGGCCGAGCAAGTCCCTGACGGTGCCTGATGGCGTTGATTGAACTGCGGAAGATCTCCAAGGCCTACGGCACGGTATCGGCTCTGCGTGAGCTTGATCTCACCGTTCCTGAAGGGTGCCTTTACGGGCTGCTTGGCCCGAATGGTGCCGGTAAAACAACGGCCATGCGCATCCTGGCCACCCTGCTCGCCCCCGACAGCGGCTCAGTGGTTGTGGGTGGTGTCGATGGTCTGGCGCAACCACGAGACGTGCGTCAGCTCATGGGCTATGTGGCCCAGGAGGTGGCCATCGACAAAATTCTGAGTGGCCGGGAACTTTTGCAATTGCAAGGGGATCTCTATCACTTGCGGCGGAACGATCGCGAAAGTCGCATCGCTGATTTGATTGATCGCCTCGCGATGGGCGACTGGATTGACCGCCGCTGCGGTACCTATTCCGGTGGCATGCGCCGGCGGCTGGATTTGGCGGCTGGTCTGCTGCACCGACCCCGGTTGCTTGTGCTCGATGAACCGACCGTGGGACTGGATATCGAGAGTCGCAGTGCCATCTGGCAACTGCTGCGTCAGTTGGTTGAGGGGGGCACGACTGTTCTTCTGAGCAGTCACTACCTCGAAGAAGTGGAGGCTCTGGCGGATCAGATGGCGATCATCGACGCCGGTCGTGTGATTGCCGAAGGCAGCCCTGACCAGCTCAAACAACGGCTTGGGGGTGATCGCGTCACCCTGCGGGTCCGAGAGTTCAGCAATGCCGATGAGGCGACCCAGGTGCGTGCCCTTCTTGAACCCCTGGATGGGGTGCGACAGGTGGTGGTGAACCGATCCCAGGGATTTTCCCTGAACCTGGTGATTGAGGGTGGTGCCGTGATTGATCAGCTGCGTCAGACCCTCGAGGCTGCAGGTCTGCCTGTGTTTGCCCTGGCCCAAAGCCGTCCCAGCCTGGATGATGTCTACCTTCAGGCCACAGGACGCACCCTGATGGACGCTGAACTGGCCATCGCAGGCCAGCGCGACGTCAAACAGGAAAAGCGTCAATCCATGCGTTGAGCGCCAACGATGACCTCCCCAACAGCATCTGTTGCTCTCCAGCAGCAGCAATCCGGAGCCCTCGCAGAGCTCAGTCAGGAAACGTGGGCCCTCACTCGGCGCCTCTTCCTTCAGTTGATGCGTCGCCCTTCAACCTTGATTGCCGGGGTTCTGCAGCCCCTGATCTGGTTGATTCTGTTCGGTGCGCTCTTCGCCAACGCCCCTGAGGGGCTGTTGCCAGGAGGCATGAGCTACGGCCGTTTTCTTGGTGCTGGAGTGATTGTCTTTACGGCCTTCAGCGGTGCTTTGAATGCCGGCTTGCCGGTCATGTTCGACCGCGAATTCGGTTTCCTCAATCGTTTGCTCGTGGCACCGCTTCGGAGCCGCAGTTCCATCGTGCTGGCGTCGGTGATCTACATCACGGCGCTGAGCCTGCTGCAGAGTCTGGCGATCATGGGCACGGCAGCCGTGCTGGGTTATGGATGGCCAGGCATCAGCGGCCTGGCACTGGTGCTGGTGACGCTGCTGCTCCTTGTCTTTGCTGTGACGGCCCTCAGCC
>CAXQPR010000095.1:0-3635 GCA_964225855.1 Salipiger bermudensis
CACTGATGTGCACCATCAACCCCAGGCGAGCAAAGCGACTGCGGCCCTCAAGCCAACCGCAAAGGCCTGGTCCGAGCTTGACCCGCTCGCGGGTGATCCCCAGCACGGTCTCCCCCGGCATGATCAAAATGTGTCCGCCCTCTGGGATCTCCAGCTTGTCGGTGCATTCGCGGTAGTCGGTGTGATCGCGAACCTCGATCACTTCATGCACCTTGCGGAACACCCGAAACGTGGAGCCGAGGGTGAGGTCCACAGATGCAGGCCCGACATGGTCGGCACTGAAAGGCGTGATCGCGATCAGACCCTCATCAACTGCTTGAAGAATGGCCTGACGTCCAAGCACCGCCATGGGTCGATCCCTTGATGGGCCCTGAGTATGGACGCCTCAGACGCCTGGGTGCTCAAACAGAACCGTCGATCGCTCTGACTCCCTCAGCTCAGCAGGGTCTTGCTTCTGAGGCTGCTCAAGCGGTGGAGCGTCAGGGAGCCTGAATGCTTTTTCGAGGTCTGTCTTGATGGCACCAAAGGGGTAGGTCATAAAAAAGAGGGCTGCCCACAGCCCCCTAGGAACGACTTGACGACGCATCCCTGCGCCTCCGTTACATTAGTCAACAAAGTTTTGTAACGAGAGCCATGGCCTTCACCACCCAGGACCTGCTTATCGCGTTTGGCAGCTTCGGCATGGCCCTTTTCGCCTTGAACCTCTACAAGCTGACCAAGCCGGCCAACGGCTGATCAGGCATAAAAAACCCCGCCATTGCTGACGGGGTGATGTCTTGAGCATTCGACGGAAGGCTGTAAAGCTTGCTCTCTGTTTCACCAGTTCGCGAAGCCACCTCGATAGCGGGCATTGGCAAATCCACCGCCACCATTGCCCCAGCCACCACCACGGGCGTTACCGAAGCCACCACCACCGCCACCGCCGTTGGCCCAGCCACGTCCGCGGCCGTTCCCCCATGCAGCGATATCCAACGATTGATTGGTCGTTTTGTTGAGAAAGGGAGACCAGCTGTTGTTGCTGCGTGCAGCGGCAATGCGTTGCTCAATTCTGTTGTCGGCTTTCTGAACGGAATAGGTGCCGGTTTCAGTGGCGCCAACACTGCTCCAAGTGCTGAGCAGGATCAGTGTTCCAAGAAGGGTTGTTGGTTTCATTGAATTGATTCGGTCAATGTTGATGGTTTTGCAGGAAAATCAGTCGGGCTGGGTGTTAATCCCTGTCACGGTCGACAGCACAGCGTTGTAGTAAGCGGCAATCGCCTCCCCAGAAAGGCCCACAGAACTCTCGGGACCGATCCAACGGTTGATCCGAGTGGTGCTTTCTTCATCTCCATCGATGTAGTTCTGGAGCAACTGGGCAATGGCAACATTGGCCTTGGCCAGCAACGCATGGTTCTCAGGATTGACAACGCAGGCAACGGCGGAGCGACCGTACGGACGCTCCGGTACGGCCTTGCTGCCAGGGACCGCATCGAGATTGGCCTTGGCCCAGAGGGCGCCATTGGCAATGGCATCCACTGTTCCTTGCTGAAGGGCATCCAAAGCAGCCGCAGGAGAGTCGAATGGCTTGGGCTCGGCTTCAGGTAACTGCTTCGTCACAACGCTTGCTGGGACAGAATCCCTAATCACTCCAATGGTCCTGCCCTTCAGTTCTGCAGGCGTTCCATCGATATCAGCTGTGGTGAGGAGTCGAACACCGCCAACAGCAAAAGGCAGGGAGTAGCTCAATTCCTTGGCTCGGTCCCAACTGAAGCCCACGCCACAGGCGATGTTCGCGGAACCATCCTTGAGGGCTTCACCAGCCGCTTTGACGCTGGCCACCTCAATGATGTCAGGGCTTGAATCTCCACCGAGTTCAGCCTGAATCACACTCAGGACCTCATGGGACAGACCTTCCCACTGCTGTCCATTTTTGGCGCTGTAGGGGAGCGCATCGGTCACAGCCACGGCCTTCACGCTGGAGATTTGCTCTATGGGAGAAGCAGGTGCTTCAGCATCAGACGCAGAGTTCTTGTCTGGCATTGAACAGGCCGTCAGCGCCGTCAGCGCCAGGAACAGGGCAGAGGAGCGAAGAGGCATCAGGTGCAGCATTCAGCTGAACTACCGAATTGGTAGCCAAGCTCGAATCGCCCAGCCCTACAAATGCTTGATCTGTACCAGACGCATGCCTGAAGACAGATCTACTCCCAACTAGTTAAAAAGTAGAAAATCTGCCATTGCATACGGGGTGGGCGCTCTGAGTTGCTTCAGAAGCGTTTAATCAACTGTGTGCCTACCTGGTCGCGAGTTTTTGTCGATGGCGGACCTCCAGGAAGAAACTTCTGCTTAGGCTTGTCCTGCAGGAACCAGCCAATGGACAAGAGCAAAGAGCCGGTTGGTCATCTCAGCTCGATCATCGGGATCGGCCTCTTGCTCGTTGGCCTCGTTGTGTTTGGAGTTGTCGAACAGAAGGCCTGGAGCCATCAAACGGAACTCACCAAAAATTTTGAAGCATGCATGGAGAGCGCTCCATTCAAAAAGTCTCTACTTGTGCCGAGACCAGAGGCTGTGCTGACAGCAGAGGAACTGCAAAACCACTTTGACGCTTTTGATCAGATGCTCAAAGAGACCGGACTACCGCCAATTTGGGATGGCAAAGCATTGATTCCTTGGAAGGATTACCACAAAAACTCGATTGAATTTGCAAGGGATTGCCATCTTCAGCTGGGCATCGATCAGCCTCAACAACAACTGAAGGGGACCTACTCCAAACCCGTTTGGGATCCCAACTCTCAAATCTGGCAGCAGGCTGATTGATGAGCTCGCCGCGCTTCAAGGGCCTCTACCTGCAAGCAACTGGTGATCCGTTCTGCTTTTCATTTGTGACGTACACACCACAAACCAGAGACCAAATGCTGGCGTGTGGGGACCTAGATGCAAGCGAAGAATATTTTAATCCAGTGATTTTTGATTTTCTTTTGTTCACATCAGAGGCTGCCCTTGGAGCACCATCTGGCGGCAATTTCCCCATTGGATACGACGACGTCTCGATCATCACATCACGGAAGAGAGGCTCTGGACTTCAGCACGAATATCTGATCAGGCTCTCAAGCCCCGACTGGAATGCTTCAAAGCAGAATGCGATTGATGAACTCCAAGACGTGTTAACGAGTGAGCGATGGAATGGCTCTCAGCTCACGGATTCGCGCGATTAAAACAGGGTCAAACCGCGAACGGACAACCGAGTCCTTTAGCTTGCCTGCTTGAGCAATCACTTCCATGATCCCAGAACCCCACGAGCCCTTTGACTCCAACCGAAAGGAAGACTCGATCTTCCTGTTGGGCTCAATGTTCATTGTGATCTTCCTTTTCCTTCTTTAAACGAGAAGATACTGATCACGAGCATCAAACAAAAAAGCACCTGCTCAACCCGAACAGTTGCCAGACAAATTTCAACGGCTCGGCAAGCTCACCCGATACATCGTGTCATCAGCAGGCTTCCACTGCACGAGATGAAGTCGGTCGATGTTGTTGTTGTCCAAACAATCCCAAATTGTGGTGCCTGAAAGTGTTGCCATCGACCACACATCTCCCTGGCTCTTCATCTGCTTGCGATTGCGATCTTTCCATTCCGTCCAATTGATTTTTGGATAGGAGCC
>CAXQPR010000096.1:0-16901 GCA_964225855.1 Salipiger bermudensis
GGGCCATTGCTGTGCCTGGAGAGCCTGAACGGGTCGCGGCTGGGCCTGGTTTGTTGGCCAGGCGCTTTGGGATGGATCGATCCCATGACAGCTGTTCGGCGTGTGGTGAGAATGAGTTGTGGCTGGCGCCGCGACCAGCAGCCCTCGAGCACCCTGCGCTTGTGACCACCACTCGGATCGGAATTTCTCAGGGCCAGGCGTTGCCCTGGCGCTGGTATCTCCAGGCCAGTCGCAGCGTCAGCAAACGCATGCGGGGTGATCGCATGCCTTCGCACACCAGCTGCTGGACGCCTGGGGGAGTTATCGGCGCATGAGCACGTGGACCCATCGCCACATTCTCGATTTAGCGGCTTTCTCTCGCGATGATTTCGCGATGGTGCTGGAGCTGGCGCACCGCTTCCGCACCATGCCTCTCACCGGGGCCCGCAAGCTTCCTGCTTTGCAGGGCCGGTTGGTGGCCACTCTGTTTTTTGAGCCCAGCACCCGCACCCGCAGCAGCTTTGAGTTGGCAGCCAAGCGGCTATCCGCGGATGTGCAGAGCTTTGCGCCCGCCAGCAGTTCCCTCAGCAAAGGCGAATCCTTGCTCGACACCGCTCGCACCTATGTGGCCATGGGTGCCGACATGCTGGTGGTCCGTCACCAGAACACCAGCGTTCCCCAGCAGTTGGCCGAAGCGCTTGAGGCCGCAGGTGAACGCACGATGGTGCTCAACGGTGGCGATGGCTTGCACAGCCACCCCAGCCAAGGTCTGCTCGATCTCTACACACTGGCTCACCATTTCGATCCCAGCAACGCTTCGATCGCGGCCCTGCAGGGCAAGCGTCTGTTGATCGTGGGCGACATCCTCCATTCCCGTGTTGCCCGCTCCAACCTTTGGGCCCTCACCGCCTGCGGCGTTGATGTGGTGCTGTGTGGTCCCCCCAGCCTGGTGCCCGACGCCTTTGCCGGCTTTGTGGATGCTCCGCCGCCTGGCCAGGCCAACGATCCGGTGCCCCAACGGGGAAGGGTGAGCGTCACCCGTGATCTGGATGCAGCCCTGGCGGATGTCGATGCGGTGATGACGCTGCGCTTGCAGAAGGAGCGCATGAGCCAGCACCTGCTCACGGACCTTGATCGCTACCACCGCGACTTCGGCCTGACTCACCAGCGGCTTCAGCACTGCAAAGCCTCGATCCCTGTGCTCCATCCGGGCCCGGTGAACCGCGGCGTGGAGATGAGCGGCGCCCTGCTGGATGACACCGCCCGTTGTCTGGTGGAAGAGCAGGTGCGCAACGGCATCCCGGTGCGCATGGCCCTGCTTTATCTGATGGCGGCGGCTGAATCGCCTGCCGAGCCTTCCGTGGTGCCCGCGGCTTGATCCCGCTGACCTGACATCTGGTTGGAGTAGTACTCCATCGCGGCCTTGAGGGCGGCATCGGGCGCAGCAATCGAGGGGCCAGTGCCGCTGTGCATCGGGAACGGTGCATCGGGGGCATCGAGTCCGATGTGCTGGCTGGGCATGCCGGTGAGCAGCATCGAGGCCCGTTTCTGCGACACCACCGCAAACATCCACTTAATCAGCAGTGTCCAGCGGTTTTCCCGTTCGGGCATGAACGCCAGGTGGGCCAGGGCCCAAAGGATCCAGCCGATGCCGCCGCTGAATTTGAAGCCGCGCAGATCGGCCACCGCATCAACGCGGTCGAGTACGGCCATGCTGCCGAAGTCAAACCAGTTGAAGTTGGGCCGCTTGCTGCCGGCCACGATCGCGGCAATGTCTTTGCCCACAAAGCCCCCCGCCTGCGTGGCGGGACCTGCCATGCCTGGCAAAGGGTTGCCACTGCTGGTGTGGTGATACGAGCACAGGTCTCCCACCACGCGGATTTCGGGGTGCTCCTTGATCGAGAAATCGGGTTGCACCACGACGCGGCCGTGGTTGAGTTCGCAGCCGGTGGCGTCGGCCAGTTTTTTGCCCAGGTGCGACGGGCGCACGCCGGCAGTCCAGATCACAGTGGCAGCTTGAAGGCGGCGGTCCCCCTCGGGGGTGCTCATGGTCACCTCACCCGGTTGCATCGTTTGCACCCGGGCCTTGAATTGCATCTCCACCCCCAGCTTTTCGAGCGTGGTCTGGGCTTGTTTCGACAGCGACTCCGGCATCGCTTTCAGCAGCCGTTCGCCGGGATCGACCAGCACGATCCGGGTGTGGTCGGGATTGAGCTGCTTGAACTCCCGGCGCATGGCGTTGCGCATCAGTTCAGACACGGCCCCCGCCATCTCACAGCCGGTGGGTCCACCCCCAACAATCACCACGGTCTGCAGGAATTGGCGTGCGGCCTCATCCGGTGATTGCTCCGCCTGCTCGATCGCCATCAGCAGCCGCCGGCGGATTTCTTCCGCGTGCTCGAGGATCTTCATCGGCGGCGCAAACGTGCGCCACTGTTCATGGCCAAAGAAGGTGCTCCCGGAACCGGTGGCCAGCACCAAATGGTCGTAGTCGTAGGCCTTGCCGTTGAAAACGATCTGTTTGCCTGTCGGGTTGATCTCGGTGACTTCCCCGAGCAGCACCTGCACATTGCGCTGTTTCCCCACCAGCTGACGCAGCGGTGTTGCCACGTCCCCTCGCGACACCAGGCCTGTGGCGACTTGATACAGCAGCGGCTGAAACAGGTTGAAGTTGCGTTTGTCGATCAGGGTGACGCGCACGTCGGCGTTGGCCAGAGCCTTGCAGGCGCGTACACCCGCAAAACCACCTCCCACGATCACCACGTGGGGTGCGTGGCGAAGTCGCTCTTCCGGCGGCTCCAGTTCAAGAAAAAAATGCTCTGCGGCCATGGCTGCTCGACGCAACGGTCCTATCCCGAAGGGTATGGACGGTGATCAGATCTGACCGTTTGGGGTTGAAACTGTCGATTTGATTCCGAATTCCAACCCCAGCAGCCAAGCCGTCAGAGCAACTTGAATCCCTCAAGCAGCAAGCCGTAGAGCAGCCCAATGCGGGTCATATCCAGCATCTGGAGGCCCAGAAGAGTTTCCGCCCGTTTTGGCCATGGTCTGCGCAGCCGCACCAAGCTTTCCCAGACCAACACGGTGATCAGCGCTGCTACTGGATCCATCAGGCTGCTGACGCCAGCAATCGCGCCAACCGAGCTTCCGATCACAAAGCTGGACAGCATCACAATCAACAGCAGTGATGCTTTCCGCCATGGGTTAGCAGACCAGCGATTGAGTCGGTCCCATCCATTGCCGAGACTGCGCTGGAGCCGGGTGGCCTGAAAACGCTGACTCATGAGAAAAGGAGGCAGGGTTTGCAGCCGATGGTCCCCATCACCCGGCCCAGTGCCCTGCCAGACACTATATACACCATTTCTGGTGTTCGTGCTGTAACAGAGCACTACAGATGGGGGTAAGGGATGGTGTTGCGCTCAGAGCGTCGTTCCGCTTCATCCCTGGTCGTGCCCCAAGCAAACCCTGGGTTTGCGGACTTGGCAAGGGGCAAACGCGAGTTATTTCGATTCGGCTTTGGCTTTGCGCGAGCCCTTGCCTTCCAGGAGCTCCAGCAGGGCTTCCATCTGAGCCATCACACCGCGCACTTCACCAGCTTCAGGAAGCAGGCCGTCTTCCATGACTCCCTGGTGCATTTCCCGCAGTTCTTGACGGATATATCGCAGGTGGCTGACCACCTGTTCTCGCTTCGACTGCGACATATGTGAGCTAAGGCTGTTGCCATCCCTTTTACCGCATGAACCGTCAATGGGCGGATCGTTTGCTGTTGAGGGTCCCTGCCAGGGCGATCAATCCGAAAGTGAGCAGCGCTGTGGGCCTTGCCAGCACAGTGACCGTCACCACAGCTGCCAAGCCCATGAGCAGGGGCATGCGCGGACGCCGCGTCAGCGGCTTCACTTGCTGCCGAATTGGGCTCGGGCTTTGGCGTAGAACCCGTGGTCGATGCTGCTTAGTCCTGCGTCCTTGGCCATCGATTCAATGCGTTTGCGCACTGCAGGACGCACAAAGAAAGGCACTTCTTTGAGGGCCTTTTCTGCATCAGCGCTCCAATTCACGGACTGATTGCATGACATTGAGTGGAGAATAGGGGACTCGAACCCCTGACCTCTGCGGTGCGATCGCAGCGCTCTACCAGCTGAGCTAATTCCCCGGCCGCAGAAATTTAGCGCCAGATCCCAGGCACAATGGGGCTGTGTGCGGCAGTGATGCCCCGTGGCCAGCCCAGCAATCACGCCCGAGCAGTTGGAGAGCTTCGATGAATCCTCTGTGGCCTTGCTGGCTCAGCGCCTCGAAGACGACGACTATCCCAATCCTTTTGCTGGTCTGGGCGACTGGCATCTCTTGCGTGCCTTAGCCATTCATCGGCCTGAACTCACGCGTCCCTACGTGCACCTGATTGATCAGGAACCCTTCGATGAAGACTGAGTCCGGGGCGCTGCAGGGGCGCAGGATTCTGGTCGCCGTCAGCGGCAGCATTGCGGCGGTGAAGTCGCCCCTGTTGGTCAGTGCTCTGGTCAAGGCGGGTGCTGAGGTGCGCTGTGTGGTGACCCCCAGCGCGGCGCAGTTGGTCAGCGCCGTGGCCCTGGCCAGTCTCAGTCGCCATCGTTGCTATCAGGACGACGATCAGTGGGATCCTCACGAGCCCAGGCCGTTGCATGTGGCCTTGGCGGAATGGGCTGAATTGGTGATCGTGGCGCCCCTCAGCGCCAGCACCTTGGCCCGTTGGATGCAGGGGCTTGGCGATGGTTTGCTAGCCAGTCTGCTGCTGGCCTGTGAATGCCCCGTGGTGGCGGCAGCGGCCATGAATACAGGGATGTGGAGTCAGCCTGCGGTGCGCCGTAACTGGGGCCTGCTGGGTGAAGATCCCCGGGTTCTGCGACTGGCCCCAGAGTCGGGCTTGTTGGCCTGTGATCGCATTGGCGATGGGCGTATGGCGGATCCAGAGCTGATTCGCCTGGCAGCCGAGAGCGCTTTGCTCACCTGTGCGTCAAGCGGTTCCCTTCCGTTCGATTGGCAAGGTCGCACCGTGTTGGTGAGCGCTGGACCCACCGTTGAGGGCATTGACCCGGCGCGGGTTTTCAGTAATCGCAGCAGTGGTCGCATGGGCGTCCTGATGGCGCAGGCGGCACGTTTCCGTGGCGCTTCAGTGCAGTTGGTGCATGGCCCACTGCAGTTGCCTTCAGCCTGGCTCGAGGGCCTGCACTGCCATGCGATTGAGTCTGCGCAGCAGATGCAGGCGCAGCTGCACCGCCTTCAGCCCGATGCCGCTGCCGTGGTGATGGCGGCCGCCGTGGCGGATTGGCGTCGCAAAGGGGGGGCGTCAGTGTCGAAGGCTCCGAAGGCGGATTTGCAGCTCACCCTGGCCGAGCAGCTTGAGCCGGTGCCGGATCTGCTCAAGGGATTGCAAGCCACCAAGCCTGATGGCCAGTGTTTGCTCGGCTTTGCCGCCCTCAGCGGTTCCGACGATCAGATTCAGGCGCTGGCCCGTGACAAGCGCGCTGCCAAAGGCTGCGATCTGTTGATGGCCAATCCCATTGACCGCAACGGCCAAGGCTTTGGCGCGGCCGTGAATGGGGGGTGGCTGGTAAAACCCGATGGCTCTATGGATGAGGTGCCTGTCATGGACAAGCTCGCGCTTGCACATCGCCTCTTCGATCAACTTCTGGGCTGCTTTTAAGCCGCCATGTCCGCAGGCGGTTGATCGAGCATGGCGATGAACGTTTTGAGCTGAAGGCGCGGGATGTAGGGCCAGCCGCCGCTGCGCTCCATGGTTTGCAGCAGATTGAACAGCTGTTGGCGGTTTTCAGGCAGGCTGCTTCTGAAAGCATCGTCCTGGATGCTGCGGTGGAGCGCTTCGAGGCTGCGCAGCAGGCTCAGCAGGGCTTCAGGGTTTCCACGCAGGTCGTTGGCTAGGCCACTCAGCTCCGCCAGCAATCCATCCAACCGATCCTGTTCGGCTGAGGGCAGTGCTTGGGTCTGGGAACTGGGGGCAGACAACGCGACGGGTTGTTGAGAGCTGCAAAAGGCTAACCGGAACGCCGGTTTGCCCCCTGTAGGATCCGCCTCATCGGTGGATCCTATCTCCGTTCTGCCATTCGGCTTTATTCCATGAGCATCCGTCCCCTGCTGGCCCTGGTGCTGGCTTTCTGTCTCACCGTGGTGACCGCCTGCAGCGGTGGTGCCGATGCGGTGGAGCGTTCCAACATCACCTACGACGACATCCGCAACACCGGCAAAGCCAACGATTGCCCTGTGCTTGCTGAGACTGCCCGCGGCTCGATCAGCCTCACGCCCGGTGGCTCTTACGAGCTCAAGGGCATTTGCATGCACCCCACCCAGGTGTTTGCGAAGGGTGAGCCTGCCAACAAGCGTCAGGAAGCGCAGTTTGTTGAGGGCAAGATCCTCACCCGCTTCACCTCCAGCCTCGATGAGGTCTATGGCGACCTCACCGTGAGCAGCGATGGCCTCACCTTCCAAGAGCGGGGTGGAATCGACTTCCAGCCCATCACCGTGCTTGTGCCTGGCGGTGAGGAATTCCCATTCACCTTCTCCAGCAAGAATCTGAAGGCCACCGCTGAAGGTGCTGCCATTTCAACCAGCACCGACTTTGAAGGCACCTATCGCACCCCCAGCTACCGCACCAGCAACTTCATCGATCCCAAGGGTCGTGCGTTGACCACCGGCGTGCAGTACGCCCAGGGTCTGATTGCGTTGGGTGGCGATGATGAGGGCCTCGAGAAGGACAACAACAAGCGCTACATCGATGGCGTTGGCCAGATGAGCCTGTCCATCACCAAAGTTGATCCTGAAACCGGTGAGTTCGCCGGTGTGTTCTCTGCGATTCAGCCTTCCGACTCCGACATGGGTGGCCGTGAAGTGGTTGACATCAAGATCAGTGGTGATCTCTACGGCCGTCTCGAAGAGGCCTGATCCTCGGCACGTGCAGCCAAAACGGAATGGGGGCCATCAAGGCCCCCTTTTTTAATGCCGTCTGGGAGAATCTCCCGGTTTCTTCCCGCAGATCAGCCATGACTGTCAGCTCCGCACCGAACGGCGTGATCGCCCCTTACGGCGGCACCCTGGTGGATCTGATGGCCCCGGATGCGGAGAAGGCCGCGATCAAGGCCTCAGCGACCAAGACGCTCGAGTGCTCTGATCGCAATGCCTGCGACGTGGAGCTGCTGGTGGTCGGTGGCTTCTCTCCCGAGCGTGGCTTCATGCATCAGGTCGATTACGACGCAGTCGTGGCCGGCCATCGCACCACCTCGGGCTATCTGTTCGGTCTGCCGATCGTGATGGACACCGATAGCGACGAGGTGGCTGTCGGCGACAAGGTGCTGCTCACCTACAAGGGCCAGGATCTGGCGGTGCTCACCGTTGAGGACAAGTGGGAGCCCAACAAAGTGGTGGAGGCCAAAGGCTGCTATGGCACCACCTCCATTGAGCACCCTGCTGTGCGCATGATCACCATGGAGCGCAAGCGCTTCTATCTGGGTGGTCTGATCCAGGGCTTGGAGCTCCCCAAGCGTGTGTTCCCCTGCAAGACCCCTTCTGAAGTTCGTGCAGGTCTCCCCAACGGCGAAGACGTGGTGGCATTCCAGTGCCGCAACCCGATTCACCGTGCCCACTATGAGCTGTTCACCCGCGCTCTGCATGCCCAGAACGTGAGTGAGAACGCTGTGGTGCTGGTGCATCCCACCTGTGGTCCCACCCAGCAGGACGACATTCCCGGCACCGTGCGCTTCCAGACCTACGAACGGTTAGCCGAGGAGGTGAATAACGACCGGATTCGCTGGGCCTACCTTCCCTACGCCATGCACATGGCTGGCCCCCGCGAGGCGCTGCAGCACATGATCATTCGCCGCAACTACGGCTGCACCCACTTCATCATCGGCCGGGACATGGCCGGTTGTAAGTCGTCCCTCACCGGTGACGATTTCTACGGCCCTTACGACGCTCAGAACTTCGCCAAGGAGTGTGCACCTGAGCTCTCCATGGAGACCGTCCCCTCGCTCAATCTCGTCTACACCGAGGAGGAGGGCTATGTCACCGCCGAGCATGCCGAGACCCGCGGGCTACACGTCAAGAAGCTGAGCGGCACCCAGTTCCGCAAGATGCTGCGCAGTGGTGAGGAGATCCCCGAGTGGTTCGCCTTCAAGAGCGTGGTTGACGTGCTGCGCGCCGCCTGATCCCTGAGGATCTCTATTAACATTCCTTCATCAGAGGCAAGAGAACCTTGAACAAGCGTTGGCGCAACGTTGGCCTTTACGTCCTTCTGGTGGTCGTTGTGATCGCTGTGGGTACGGCCTTCCTTGACAGGCCTGACCCGGCCACAGCGGCTCGCACCCTTCGCTACAGCGATTTCATTGAGGCGGTTCAGGAGGACCAGGTCAGTCGCGTGACCATTTCCCCTGACCGGGGATCCGCCGTGATCGTCGAGAACGACGGGCGTCGCGCTGAGGTGAACCTTGCTCCTGACAAGGATCTGCTCAAGCTGCTCACCGATCACGACGTCGATATCGCAGTGCAGCCCACCCGCCAGGCTGGTGCTTGGCAGCAGGCCGCAGGAAGTCTGGTGTTCCCCCTCCTTCTCCTTGGCGGCCTGTTCTTCCTCTTCCGCCGCTCTCAAGGTGGCGGTGGTGGTAACCCCGCCATGAATTTCGGCAAGAGCAAAGCCCGGGTTCAGATGGAGCCTTCCACCCAGGTCACCTTCGGTGATGTGGCTGGGATTGAGGGCGCCAAGCTCGAGCTGACTGAAGTGGTCGACTTCCTCAAGAATCCCGATCGCTTCACCGCCGTTGGCGCCAAGATCCCTAAGGGGTGTCTCCTCGTGGGCCCTCCCGGCACCGGTAAAACGTTGCTGGCCAAGGCTGTGGCTGGCGAGGCAGGCGTTCCCTTCTTCTCGATCTCCGGCTCTGAATTCGTAGAGATGTTCGTGGGCGTTGGTGCAAGCCGCGTGCGCGATCTCTTCGAGCAGGCCAAAAAGAATGCTCCCTGCATCGTGTTCATTGATGAGATCGATGCGGTGGGCCGTCAGCGCGGCGCCGGTCTCGGCGGTGGAAATGACGAGCGTGAGCAGACCCTCAACCAGCTGCTCACAGAAATGGATGGCTTTGAGGGCAACACCGGCATCATCATCATTGCGGCCACCAACAGGCCCGATGTCCTTGATGCGGCCCTGATGCGTCCCGGCCGTTTTGACCGTCAGGTGACTGTCGATCGTCCTGATTACGCCGGTCGTCTCCAGATCCTCGGCGTTCATGCCCGCAGCAAAACGCTTGCCAAAGACGTCGATCTCGACAAGGTGGCTCGCCGTACCCCCGGTTACACCGGTGCCGATCTCGCCAACCTGCTGAACGAGGCTGCAATCCTTGCTGCCCGTCGTCAACTCACTGAGGTGAGCAATGACGAGATCAGCGATGCCATCGAGCGCATCATGGTTGGCCCTGAGAAGAAAGACCGTGTGATGACTGAGCGCCGCAAGCGTCTTGTGGCTTATCACGAGGCTGGTCACGCCTTGGTCGGTGCCGTGATGCCTGACTACGACGCGGTGCAGAAGATTTCGATCATCCCCCGCGGTAACGCAGGTGGACTGACGTTCTTCACTCCGAGTGAAGAACGAATGGAATCTGGCCTCTATTCCCGTGCCTATCTCCAAAGCCAGATGGCAGTCGCCCTGGGTGGTCGTGTGGCCGAGGAGATTATTTACGGAGAAGACGAAGTCACCACCGGTGCTTCCAACGACCTGCAGCAGGTGGCTCAAGTGGCCCGCCAGATGGTCACCCGTTTCGGCATGAGCGACACCCTGGGTCCTGTGGCTTTGGGTCGTGCTCAGGGCGGCATGTTCCTGGGCCGCGATATCGCTGCAGAGCGCGACTTCTCAGAAGACACCGCAGCCACGATCGACTCCGAAGTGTCTGAGCTGGTCGATGCCGCGTACAAGCGGGCCACCAAGGTGCTGGTTGACAACCGCGTTGTGCTCGACGAACTGGCAGAAATGCTGGTGGAGCGGGAAACCGTTGATGCCGAAGAGCTGCAAGAGTTGTTGATTCGCCGCGACGTTCGCGTTGCCGAGTACGTCTGACTCAGCTCCTGATGGTCAGAGCCGCTGGCATTTATGCCAGCGGCAGCTGATTCATTCATTGCGCAGCCACCCTTTGCTGGTGGTGTTGCGTTCCTCCGATGCCGATTGGTCAGCGCCGACGTTGGAGCAGGCTCCCCTGCTTCGCTTGATCGATCAACTCATTGCAGCGGGTGTCAACCACCTTGAGATCGCCTGGTCGGCCCATCCCCGATGGCCTGCCTTGATGCGTAATCTCAAGAGCCGTTATCCGCTTCTGCATCTCGGGGTTGCATCGATGACGAGCGAGGCGGCGTTGCGAAGCACCCTTGAACTCGATTTGGCCTATGCCATGTCGCCTTGTCTTGATCTGGAGTTGTTGGCTTTGGCCCGTCGCCATGGCCAGTTGCTGGTTCCTGGTGTCTTTTCTCCCTCGGAGTTTCTGCAGGCCGCCAAAGCGGGTTGCGAACTGGTGAAGCTGTTCCCCGCTGGCACATTGGGGATCGACTACTTGCGCCAGTTATCGGCGCCGATGGATCCTCTTCCGCATGTGATTGCAGCTGGTGGTCTTGGCGCTGCCGATCTGGATCCTTGGCTTTCCGCGGGCTATCACGCTGTGGCGCTCGGTCGGGGTGTGATTCGAGGCGATGAACTCGACCCTCACCTCCTGACGTGGTTGTCTTGAGAATCAGATGCTACAGATGAGATAGATATTGTTGCTTCGATGTCTCAGTTGTCGATCAAGCTGTCCGATAAGGCTGATGCCTTGATCGCTCAGCTGCAAAAGGAGATTTTCAATCGCCGCCGCAAGAAGGTCACCGCAGCAGGTGTGGTGGAGACCCTTGTGGAAAGTGGGGCTCGCTCCCAGTCCGACAAGCGTTTCTCAACGTCGTGGATCAATCTGATCAAGGACATTGAGAAAGCAGCCAAGCTGGCCAACGCCCATGGCAGTAAGCCATCCACGCTCAGCGATGCTGAGTGGGCGATGGTGCTGAGTCATCGGCAGAAGGCGGCAACTGCGGCACCGGCGAAGTCGACCCCGCGGAAGCGGACCGCCAAGGCTGCTGCACCCACCAAGACTGCGGCAAAAGCGAAGACGGCAGCCTCAGCGAAGACCGCCGCCGCGGCGAAGACCACCGCTAAACCCAAGGCTGCCAAGCCGAAAGCTGCCGCCAAGCCCACCAAGACGGTTCGTAAGGCTGCTGTCACGTCCACAACAACCACCAGTACGGCAGCTCGCAAGCCCAGGCCAGCGAAACGCGCCCGCAAAACCACAACGGGCAGTGGCACCACATCGGTCGCCAAGCGCATGGCCCAAGCCGCAGGCCGACTGAGCAGCGGATCGTCGCTGTCCGGCAGCGGTATCAGCTCACCTGCTCGTAGCTGATACCGCTGAGAGGGATGGATCAGTGCAGCTCGGTGTGACTCACCAAAGGCTGCACTGACCCTGCTGGCGCAGGAGGTGGTCGGCGAGCACAAGATTCACCATCGCCTCCACCATCGGCACGGCCCGTGGCAACACGCAGGGGTCATGGCGCCCCTTGGCCGCCAGGGTGGTGGCTTCGCCTGCGGCGTTGATGGTCTGCTGCTCTTTGCGGATCGTGGCTGTGGGTTTGAAGGCCACGCGAATCACGATCGCTTCGCCGTTGCTGATGCCGCCCTGGATCCCACCGGAATTGTTGGTGACCGTGCGAAGGCGACCGTCTTCACTCGGGAGGAAGGCGTCATTGTGTTCGCTCCCTTTGAGGAACGTGCCGGCAAAGCCGGAGCCGATCTCGAATCCCTTCGTGGCCGGCAGCGACATCACGGCTTTGGCTAGATCCGCTTCGAGCTTGTCGAAGACCGGCATGCCAAGGCCAACGGGCGGACGTCGAACCACACATTCGATCACGCCTCCGCAGGAATCACCCTCGCGGCCAATCGCCTCGATTCGCTCAATCATGCGTTCTGCCATCGGCTGATCCGGGCAGCGCACGATGTTCGCTTCCACGGCTGCGCCTGACACAGTGCTGGGGTCGACAACGGCCTCCAGGTCGTGGATGCGCTTGACCCAGGCGATCACTTCAGTGCCTGCCACCTTCTGCAGCAGCTGCTTGGCGATCGCACCGGCGGCGACACGGCCGATCGTTTCACGCGCTGACGCACGGCCACCACCGCTGCGGGCTTGGATCCCGTATTTCACCTGGTAGGTGGCATCGGCGTGGGAGGGGCGGAAGGCGACCTCCATTTCCTTGTAGTCCTGGGGGCGTTGATCCTTATTGCGCACCACCATCGCGATCGGTGTGCCCAGGGTCTCTCCATCCAGAAGACCGCTGAGAATCTCCACCTGATCCGCTTCCTTGCGGGGGGTGGTGATCTTGCTCTGGCCGGGTTTGCGCCGGTCGAGCTCCGCCTGGATGGCGTCGAGATCGAGCGCTAGGCGGGGGGGGCAACCATCCACGATCACGCCCACCCCACCACCGTGGGATTCGCCGAAGGTGCTGATCCGAAACAGATCGCCGAAGCTGCTACCCATGCCGCTCTCCTGATTCGTCGAGCGTAATGAGTCGTCTGCGCTGTTGCCCTGGGCCCCTGTTTCAGGCCAGCTCGGGGCGTGCCCCTGCGGGCCACTGCGCCTCGGGGAGGTTGTGCAGCATCGTGAAATCGTCGAAGTCGAATCCCGGGCCGACACAGCAGCTCACCAGGCAGTAAGGGCCTTCCGGGGTGGCCGCTTGCCAGTGATTGGCAGGAATGACCTGAATGGGCTGTTGCAGAGACAGCATCTTGTGAGTGGCCGTTCCGCCCTGCTCAGGCAGATCCCAGAGGCTCAATGGAGAACCCTGAAGGTGGATCCACACTTCGTCAGCATGACGCACCTGGTGCCATCGACTGATTGAGCCGCGATCGAGCAGGAACAGGATGGTGGTGAAGCCCGATCGCTGGGCTCCATCGCTGCGCGTGACGCTTTCAGCACTGCGGTGCATTTCGCGGTACCAGCCCCCTTCGGGGTGGGGCTGCATCTGCCATTCCTTGATCAAACCGTCGATCACAGCCTGGGCACTGTGCTCCTTTGATCCGGGAGCGGTGGTGTTGGCCATGCTGTTGCTCCCATGCGGCTCTTCTCTTGTAGCCCCTTTGTGAAGGTTCTGGGGATCAGTTGTGTTTGCTCTCGGCCGTGGCCAGGGCCTTGGCAGGATCGCCTCTGAGATCCGCCGAAAGAAAGCTCGGTGTTTCCGGCAAGGCGAGATGGACGTGGTTGTCCATGTGCAGCTTGACGCTGAGGTCACGGGCCGTGAGATCCAGGATGTGCCCGCCGTGTTGATGGTCCTCACTGAGGAGGTGCAGGTGGTAGCCGGGCACGTTGATGGTGCGGGCATAGGTGGGAGTCCAGAAGCCCACGAGACTGCCGCTGATGGAGCGCTTGGAAAATTCGGCTTGATGGCTCGTGGCGGTGACCAGGTCGGTGCCGTGGGCGCTTTTGCAGGCCACGCGGTAGTGGATCGTCTCAAACACGCCATCGATGCGGATGGCGCAGAAGAGATTGTCACTGGGGCGGAGTTGATCCAGTTGGTGGGTGAGGTCGTCCCAGCTGTTGACCGAGCTCAGCGTGGTGGCGGTGTCGGCGGCGAAGAAGGTGGTGGCCCAGAAGGGGGCCAGCGCTGTGTCGGGTGCCAGCCGCACTGATCCATCACTGCGGGCTTGCCAGCAGGTGCCGTCGACCATGATCCCTTCGCCATCCAGGCCGTCGAAGGTGCCGAGGCCGAAATCCCCATGGCGTTTGAGATCGGCCACGCGCACGCAGCCTTGATAGACCCCTTGCACCAGGGCCCCTGATGTCGACACCTGATAGATGGTGTGATGCTCCGTATCGAGGCTCTCCGCCAGGGAGCGGCGCACGATGTGACTGATGCTGTCTCCTGTGCGTTCGGCCAGGGTGTGGAGGGCCTCCCAGAGACCATCGCCAACCGAGACGTTCAGGTGATGACCGCTCGCGTGTTGCGTGCTCATCGGGCCCCTCAGTGAATGAACTGTTGGTGAACGTTCTGCATCAGCCGGATGTTCTCGGCGTAATCCACCGGCACGTTGATCAAGGCCGGCACCGGTTGCCTCAGGGCATCCCTCAGCACGGGGCCAAGCTCATCGGCATGGTTGATCGTGTAGCCCTTCGCGCCAAAGGCTTCTGCGAACTTGACCACGTCGTAGTCGCCCAGCTGGATGCCGGAGACCCTGCCGTAGTGGGCTTGCTCCTGGAACTCAACCATGTTGTAGGAGTGACTGTTCCAGATCACGTGCACAAAGCGGCTGCCCATGCGCACGGCCGTTTCCAGTTCGGTGGCGGTGAACAGGAAGCCCCCGTCGCCCGACACGGAGATCACCGGTGATCCCGGCCGAACCATGCCCGCGGCGATCGCCCAGGGCAGGGCAACGCCGAGGGTCTGTTGCCCATTGCTGACCAATACCTGACGGGCGCGTTCGGCCTGGGCGTAACGGTTCATCCAGATGTAGTGGGACCCCACATCGAGGCAGAGGGTCGTGTCTGCTGAGGTCACAGCACTGATCTCATGCACCAGCCGCAGGGGATGCACTGGTGCTGCACCACCCATGGAGAGCCCGTCCGCAGCTGTGGCCTCCAGTTCTGCAGCTGCGGTCTGTTGCAGCTGTTGGAAGTCGTCGGCCATCGCCATGGCTGGCCAGGTGCCCATCGCTTTAAGCGTTTCAGCCAGGTCGCCGATCAGTTCGACTGCAGGCAGGAAGGCCCGGTCCTGATCGGCGGCCTGCACATCCACCGCCACAATCGGCCGTCTCTGGCCGCAGTTCCAGAGGCTGGGGTCGTATTCGACGGGGTCGAAGCCGATGCAAATCACGCCATCGGCTGCATGGAGCAAGGCGTCAGCGGGTTGATTGCGGAACAAGCCAACGCGGCCCACGTATTGCTCCGGAGCTACCCAGCGACCGGGACCTTGGAAGGTGGCGCAGTAGGGCAGTCCACTGCGACGCACGTAGCTCTGAAGGACCTCGCTGATGTGGGGATCGGAGGCTTGCATGCCCAGCAGCAGCAAGGGGCGCTTCAAGCCGGAGAGGATTGTGGACGCCTCCTTCAGGCCGTTCGGATGACAGGCCCCTTGCTGGATCGGCTGCCCCCAGCCTGCGCTCGGGTCTTCGTCGATGCTGGCGAGTCCAACATCCTTCGGCAGGCCCAGAAATGCGGCTCCAGGTCGCCCCTGTTCCGCAGCCCGAATGGCATTGCCGAGCACCTCGGGCAGGTCATGCACGCTGAGCGCTGACTGTGCGAACCGGGTGACCGGTTGCATCAGGCTGATGGCATTCAGGGATTGGTGGGTCTGTTTAAAACGATCGTCCAGGGGCACTTCCCCGCCGATCGCAAGCACAGGATCTCCTTCGGTGGTGGCGGTTGCCAGACCCGTGACCAGGTTCGTGACCCCAGGGCCGGAGGTGGCAAGGCAAACTCCGATTCGGCCCGTCAGTCTCCCGAAGGCTTGGGCCATGAATGCAGCGTTTTGCTCATGCCGGCAGAGCACCAGCTGGATGGGTGAATCCAGCAACGCGTTGAACACACTGTCGACTTTGGCGCCGGGAATACCGAACACGTGGGTGACCCCGTGGGCTTCCAGGGCCTTCACCAGAAATTCGGCGCCATTCAGTGTTGGCGTCGCTTGGTTGCCCTGTGTCTCGGGCGCCGCCTTGCGGGTTACTGCAGGTCGGCCCCGTTTGCGATCCACGGATTTGGCTGTGCGTGCGTGGGATCGGTGTGGAGCCGGGGTCATGGCCGTGGATGCCGCAATGGTTCGCTCACCATGACCACAGGGCTAGAGCGGTTTGTGCTCCGTTTTGTTTTTTTTGGTTTGTGCCGGTCGAGGCGGGTTAGCCGTTGTGTTGCACCATGAACCCCCCATCCACCAGCAGCATGGATCCGGTGATGAATGCCGCCTGATCCGAGAGCAACCAGGTCACGGCATGGGCCACATCGGCGGGCATGGCCATGCGCCCAAGCGGATGGAGACGCTCGGCTTTTGCCCGTAAGGCTTCGGGGTCGGAGCTGGCCCGCATGGCCTGATGGGTGAAGCCACCATCGACCCAGCCAGGGGCGACGTTGTTCACCCGGATCCCACGACTGGCGAGTTCACCGGCAGCGGCGTAGGTGAAACTCAACACAGCTCCTTTGGATGTGGTGTAGGCCCCGCCGTCACTGGAGCCGATGAATGCCGACACGCTTCCCAGGGTGACGATGGCGCCTCGGTTGGCCGTGAGATGGGGAATCGCCGCTTGAACGGCATGGAGGGTGCCATTCACATTCACGGCCATCACCTCCTGCCAATCGCTGCTGTTTTGTTCAGCCAGGGGCCCGGTGTGCAGGATTCCAGCCGCCGTGACCACTCCGCGTAGGCATCCCAACTGCTTGACCGCCTGGTCGGTGGTTGCAACGACGTCGGTGCGGTTGCGCACATCGATGGGGAAGGCAACCGCAACACCTCCTTGGCTGCGGATCGTGTCGGCCACTAACTCTGCACCTTGTTGGTTGCTGTCGCAGACCGCGACCGCAGCGCCAGCGGCCGCGGCATCGATGGCGATGGCACTGCCAATGGCACCGGCTCCACCGGTCACCAGCACCAGTCCTCCACTGAGATCGATCGTTTTCATGCAGGCTGGCCGCCTGTTCCGGCTTAGCCACGTCCACAACAAAAAGCCCCCACCAATTGGTGAGGGCTTTCCGATTCAACCGAAGCTGAATCTTTTAGAGACTTCAGCCTCAGCCGATGGCGGGAGCTTGCAGAGCCACAGGAGTGGACTCAGCAGCAGCCAGGTCGAGGGGGAAGTTGTGAGCGTTGCGCTCGTGCATCACTTCCATGCCGAGGTTGGCGCG
>CAXQPR010000097.1:0-3432 GCA_964225855.1 Salipiger bermudensis
GCCGCTGGTTTTGGCGTTCTCGAGCAGGTGGCTATTGGCTGCGAGTCCCCCCGTGGAGAAGGTGGCGATGAAGGCCGGCACCTGGCGCACCAGGCTGTTGAGTTCGAGGGTCTCCAGCTGCTGTTGACGGCCTTCGCCATCCACAGGTCACAGCTCCAGAATGGGCTCTTCAGGGAGGGGGATATCCACCAGGATTTCCGCCAGCTGCCTGGACAGGTAGGCGTTGTCGCGATCGTTGCTGAGCTTGCCTTTCAGGGCACCTTTAATCGCGCCGCGGCTGGCTTTAGGGCCCTCCGCTTCCACTTCGGCCAACACGCGATAGACCGCATCCAGATCGCCGTTCTCCTTGAGCAGGTTGATGGCGGTTTTGGGCCCCACGCCTTTGACGCCGGGGATGTTGTCGGAGCTGTCGCCGGTGAGGGCCTTGAGGTCCACCACCGAGCTGGGCACCACGCCCAGCTTGGCCACCACCCCCTCTTCGTTGATCAGGGTTGGGCCGCTGCTGCGGGCATAGGGGCCACCACCCATGTACATCACCGCGATGTCGCGGCTGTCATCCACAAGCTGGAAGAGGTCGCGGTCACCGCTGAGAATGCGCACGCGCCAGCCGCTCTTCGCCGCCCGGTTGGCCAAGGTGCCCAGCACGTCATCAGCTTCGAAGCCGGGGGCCATGCAGAGGGGCAGTTGCAGCTGCTGGCGCAGGATCTCCTGAAGCTGGTTGAGGTCCTGGAAGAACACCTCCGGTGCTGCGTCGCGGTGGGCCTTGTAGTTGGGATCCGCCTTGTGCCGGAAGGTGGGTTCTGCGGTGTCGAAGGCGATGGCCACCCCTTGGGGGGTCAGCGACTTGCAGTTGTCCAGCAGCGCTTTGAGGAATCCGTAGGTGACGCTGGTAGGCACGCCATCCTTGGTGGCCAGGCCTCCCTCGCCCCCTTTGCTGAAGGCATAGAAGCTGCGGAAGGCCAGGGAGTGACCATCCACCAGCAGCAGCAGGGGTTTGTCCTGGGAAGGGCTCATTGCTGGATTGATCGGGGGCAGCAGCAGGGGTGGCGCTGGGGTGTCGACTGACTGTGGGCGCCTGGGATCAGCCTCTCAGTTCAGGGGGTGAGTTCCGTGACTTAGTCGCGTTTTTTGGCCCAGGGCGGAAGGTCGATGAACACCTTGGTACCGGGTTTCACTCCGTCGATGATCGCCGTCTGACTGCCGCTGCTGGCACCCAGTTCCACCGCCTGGAAGCGGGGCTGATCTTGCTCGCCGACCAGCAACACGCCGGGCTTGCCTTCTTCGGTCACGATCGCCACGGTCGGCACCAGGGTGCTGGCATTGGTGCGACCGGTCTGGAAGTCAACGTCGACGGTCATGCCGATGCGCAGATCGGGCGCTGGTCCAATCAGATCGAGCTCCACTTCAAAGGAGGTGACGTTGTCGGTCTTCACGGCCCGGGGCGCAATCTCCCGCACCCGCGCTTCAAAGCGCTGATCTGGGAAGGCATCCACCCGCACGCTCGCGCTTTGCCCCACGCGAATGCGGCCGATGTCGCTCTCGGGCACCTTGGCTGCCACTTCGAGTCCTTGGGAGAGCTCCACGATCGAAGAGCTGGTGGCGCCAGCGGTCGCCGAGGCCGTGGTGGTCGGTGTGACGAAGGCGCCAGGTTCAGCGAACCGTTCTGTGATCACGCCATCAAAAGGGGCACGGATCAGCAGGTCATCACCTTCCACGCTGCGCTGCTGAATGCGTTCCTGTGCAGCCGCCAGAGCCGCCTGACTGGTGAGATAGCGGGCGCGGAAATCGTCGAGATCGGCAGCACTGATGGCCCCGCGTTTGAAGAGGATTTCACGGCGACGAAAATCGGCTTGGCGAGCGTCGTAGTCGGCTTGCGCCTGGCGTTCCAGGGCCATTAGCTCATCCAGCCGATCGCGCAAGTCGCCGGGATCCATGCGGGCCAACACTTGGCCCTTGCGCACCACATCCCCCTCGTCCACCAGCAGGGCATTCAGCACACCCTGGCGTTTGGGGCTCACATTGACCCGCCGCACCGCTTCCAGTTCACCGCTTGCGGTGACCACGCCAGGCAATGTCCCCCGTTCAGCACTCACCGTGTACTCACTGAGATCACGGTTGCCGTTGCGGCCAAAGCCGAGGCTCCAGGCTCCGCCTCCGACCAGCAGCAGCCCTCCGGCGATCAAAGCCACGGTTCGTCTGCGGCGTAAACGCTGCAGACCCGCAAGTCTGGTGAGAGGAGTCAACGCTTGATCCGCTGCTGGGGATGGGCTCTGGCGGGTGGGTGTGGCCATGGCCCCGGTCCCTTAATGGTTCGCAACAAGTCTCGCGTGCCAGCCGCCTGGATGGTGATGCGGATAGCAGTACCTGGAAGGAGGACCCCAGGTAGATTCCCCCGATGCTTAAAGCCGGAATTGTCGGACTGCCCAACGTCGGGAAGTCGACCCTCTTCAACGCCCTGGTGGCCAATGCCCAGGCCCAGGCTGCCAATTTCCCCTTCTGCACGATCGAGCCCAACGTGGGCACCGTGGCGGTGCCTGACGACCGTCTGCAGAAGCTGTCGGATCTGAGCTCCAGCAAGGAGACGATCCCGACTCGGATGGAGTTTGTCGACATTGCTGGCCTGGTGAAAGGAGCCAGCCAGGGGGAGGGCTTGGGCAATAAGTTCCTGGCCAACATCCGCGAAGTGGACGCCATCGTTCACGTCGTTCGCTGTTTTGAAGACGATGACGTGATTCACGTGTCTGGCACGGTGGGACCGGCCCGGGATGCGGAGGTGATCAACCTCGAGCTGGGGCTGGCCGATCTCTCCCAGATCGAGAAGCGCCGGGAGCGCCTGAAAAAGCAGATGCGCACCAGCAAGGAAGCGCAGGTGGAAGATGCGGCGCTTGAGCGCATTCAGGAGGTGCTTGAGCAGGGCGGTTCAGCCCGCAGCGTGGCGTTGAACGATGACGAGGCCGCGATGATCAAGCCCTTGGGGCTGCTCACGGCCAAGCCGATCATTTACGCCACCAACGTGAGCGAAGACGATCTCGCCGGTGGAAACAGCTTTTGTGAGGAAGTGGTGGCACTGGCGGCGAAGGAAGGTGCTGAAACCGTGCGCATTTCTGCCCAGGTGGAAGCTGAACTGATCGAATTAGGAGATGAAGAACGTGCCGACTACCTCGAAGGTCTCGGTGTGAGTGAAGGCGGCCTGCAGAGTCTGATCCGCGCCACCTACCGCCTGCTTGGTCTTCGCACCTACTTCACCACTGGTGAGAAGGAAACCCGGGCCTGGACGTTCAAGGCCGGCATGACTGCACCCCAGACTGCCGGAGTGATCCACACCGACTTCGAACGCGGCTTTATCCGTGCGCAGACCATCGGTTGGGAGAAGTTGCTGGAGGCGGGATCCCTTGCGGAAGCGCGCAACAAGGGTTGGCTGCGCAGCGAAGG
>CAXQPR010000098.1:0-18484 GCA_964225855.1 Salipiger bermudensis
CCGTTGGCTCGGTGTGTCAACAAAAAGCCCCGTCCTTGACGTGCCTGTCGAGACAGACAGGCTTTGTCGCCAAGAATCGGGGTTAAGTCGAAGGGCTGATCCGCAGGGTGATTGCCCTGAAATTCAAATCAGAGACTGGTCTCGCGTCCAGTTGATGAGCTCTTGAACAGTTCAGAAGCCATGGAGCGGAAACCGCTCAAATTGGCACCAGGCCGGCGCTTTTGAGGGCGCAGAGCATTGCCAGGTTGAAGGGCGTCGACAGCGAATGTGGTGAGTTTCACTTCCGGCCGGGCGGCTTCAGCCGCGGCCAGTTCGGCAGCAATCGCCTCGGCCGTGGTCAATGAAGGCTTCTGGGCCTGACTCGGCGCGGGAGCAGTGGGGGCCTTTTGGGCTGGCTCAGTGGGAACTGAAACCTGAGCTGCCTTGGCTTTGGGTTCGGGCTTGGCCTCTGTGGCTTCCTTCACGGGAGCCACGGTTGCCGCGGGAGCTGAAGGCTGGGATCCGTCCTCGAGTTCGAGGAAAAAGCCTTTCTTGTTGAACAGCATGCCGCGAACTCGACAGTGACCTTGGCTGATTATCCGTTGCGCCAGTCCCTCTACGGTTGATGCTTAGGGCAGTGCAACACAGGTTGATGGCCTCTGACCCTGCAGTACTGACCTCTTGGGCCACCGCTTTTGCCCTCAATGGGGTCTTGATTGCCCTGGCGCAACGGCTTCCATTGCTGACGCGTGCAGGTTGGTGTCACGCCGCGATCCTCGGCACGATCCTCTGGGGCTGCCTGGGCTGGCAGGGATGGCTCACGGTGGTGCTTTACCTCGGACTGGGTTCGCTGGTGACCAAGGTGGGCTTCCAACACAAACAGCGACAAGGGCTCGCCGAAGCCCGCGGTGGCCGGCGCAGTCCAGCGAACGTCTGGGGATCCGCCGCTGTTGGTGCATTGTTGGCGCTGCTGATCGGCAGCGGCTTAGGACCTCAGTCGTTGTTGCTTGTTGGTTTTTCCGCCAGCTTTGCCGCCAAGTTGGCTGACACCTTCGGCAGTGAAATCGGTAAGCGCTATGGGCGCACCACGGTGTTGATCACCACGTTGCGCAGGGTGCCTCCCGGCACGGAAGGAGCCGTGAGCCTCGAGGGCACCCTGGCCAGCGCTGTCGGAAGCCTGCTGATGACAGCGGTGGTTGTGGCTGTGAAGTTGGTGCCAGCAGGGCCGGTGGCTTGGTTGGTGGCGGCCGTCGGTCTGCTGGCGACTTTGCTGGAAAGTTGTCTTGGTGCTCTTCTCCAGGACCGCACACCTTGGTTGACCAATGAATTGGTCAATGCCATTCAGACAGCTGTAGCTGCTGTATTGGCCATGGCCGCAGTGGAGTTACTGGCCAGTTGACGCAGTCTCTCCAGAGAACTCTCCAGGATTCTCTTCACTTCTGAGCAACTGCAGTTGTCTTCCCTGGCGATGGCCTTGGCTGAGGCGCCTTCCAGGTAGTACCTCACGATGCAGCTCCGCGTTCGCTGAGGCAATCGCTCCAGTTGCTCCTGCAACCATTCGCGTTGTTGGTCGTCATTCCTGGTGATGCTCACGTCAGCGAGTGTCTGGATCAGGGGGATGTCTCCCTCCGCTTCGTTGGCGTGGCGATCTCTGTTTCTGGGTTGATCAAGGCTGATCAGATGATGCTGTTGATGGCCGATGCGGGCCTGTCGCCAGCGATCCAGACTCACCCCCAGCCTTGATGCGATTTGTCGATCCGAGAGAGGGGGGTTCTGGGCTTGGGCGCGCTGCTCCTGCAGCCTGCTCGCTCGGGCGTGCAGTGCATCAAGTCGCCAGGGGATGCGTAGGCAGCGCACGCGGTCGCGCCGAAAATGTTGGATGCGTCCAGTGGCCAGTCGCATCGCGTAGCTGCTGAAGCGGTTGCCGCGCGATGGTTCGAAGCGTTCCGATCCTTGGATCAAGCCGAGATAGGCCTCCTGGAGCAGGTCGTCGTGCTCGCCACAGCCCCGGCCCAATTGTCGGTGGGTGGCGAGGTGGGCCAATCCGCAGTGACGCAACACCTGGGCGTTGCGTTTCTGAATCGAGATGGGCAGTTTTCGCCGCTGTTCACAGCGGATCCGCCGTCGTTGGAGCCGATCAATGGGTTCGAAAGTCATGCAGAGGGGAATGCACTGCATTCACGCTCTGCGTGATCAACGCAGATCTCCTCCCCCGAGACAGTGAAGTCGTTTCCCCCTCCAGAGGGAGGCCTGCTGATGGCGGCTGAAGCCTTGCTCAGCTCTGATCGGAGAGGAATTCCTGTTTGAGGGCGGCGATCAACGCCAGGCAAGAGCGCATCGGCATGCCGTTGTCGAGGCTGGGCTGAAGTTCCTCTTCGAGGTCGGTGATCACCTGTTGGGCTGATTCTCCCCGCTTGATCAGTTCCCGCACCGTGAGGATGGCGGCGTCTTCGGTGAATCCGAGCAGGTATTCCTTGAGTTGAGCTGTCGAGGCCTGGGCGATGATCGCCGCGGTTGGATTCGGCACAGAAGAATCGGCAGTCCGACGGACTTTACGGACGCTGCCATGTGATTCAGGTCCCCATCAGCTCCATAGCGGCGTGGCCTGGGTCAGTGATTCCAGACCCGCCCAGTTCAGCAACGCCGGCCAGTGCATCAACCGTTGGTGAATCCAGTGGTGACCGTCGGCATTGAGGTGAATGCCGTCCGGCTCGATCCAGCCCAGCCAGCCCGGCTCCTGCTGCATCGGATGGTGGAGAGGCAAGAAGGGCACGTCGGCTTCAAGGCAGGCCTCCTCCAGTTGGGCTTCGTAGACGCTGATGGCTGCGTTGTCGTACCAGAGACAGTCAGCAAAAGGCATCGGTTGCTCGTCGACAGGCGTCAGGCCGAGCACCATGACCTGGGTCTGGGGAGCCATGGCCCTGATCAACTGCTCCACCCCGAAGCGATAGGCCTCAACGCTGAGGAGAGGCCGACCATCCCGGCGTCCGACCCTGGCACTGTCGTTCAGGCCAACAGCCAACAGCAGGCCTCCAGGCGTCTGTCGGCGCAGTTCACCGCGGGCTTTCCACTCCTGCTCCCAACGCTGGGCCACATTTTCCAAGCCATCCCCGCGCACACCCAGTGGGTAGACCACGGGCGCTTCCGGGGTCTGCATCCAGCTGCGGCGTAATCGCTCGCACCAGCCCCCGCCGTCACGATCACCCCACCCATAGACCCCGCTGTCGCCGATCACGGTCAGTTGGCGTGGTGCTGATGGCATCCCTGAAGGTGTTGATCTCCTCAGCTTTGCAGGCTTAAGGCGACGCAGTGCCGTTGGATTGCTTGAGCCAGCCTTGCCGGCAACGATCGCTGAGTTGTTCACCTGCAAGGGTGAGCAGGGCAAAGCAGGTGATCAACAGAATCACTGCGGCCCAGTGAAACGAGCTGAGGGATTCGATCAGCATCCAGCCCAGACCAGTGCCGCCCACCAACCCAACCACCACGGTCTCCCGCAGGATCACATCAGCCCGATAGGCCCCATAGGCGAGATAGGACTGGCTCTGGGGACTGAGTTGTCCAAGCAGCCAGGCCTGACGCGCCCCCGCTCCTGTGGCGGCCAGCGCTGTTTCTCGGTCGTCAGGTTGTTGATCCAGGCCTTCCACCAACAATCGACCCATCACCCCGGCGTTCTGGAGGCCTAGGGCGAGGGCGGCCAGCGCGAGGGTGGGCAGCGTGGCAAGGAGCAGCATCAGCAGGGTCAGCGGGGCTGGCAGCACGCGCTGCAGTGCCCAAAGCCCGAGCAACAGACGTTTCGCCAACGGCCCTGGCAGGAGCAAGAGGCAGAGAGGCGGGATGGAGATGGCAACGCCGGCCGCCATGAAGGTGAGCCTCAAGGTCTGGTCCACCATCTCCAGCCACGGCAGTTCAAGGGCCGCAGCCTGAAGATCCGCCAGTCCTGGCAGAGGAGGCAGCATCCATTGCAAGGGGATGCCAGTGTCCGGCACAAGTGCTTGTAGACCCCATCCACCACCGCAGGCCGCCAGCACCGCAATGAGCAGAAGGCTGACGCTGTTCCATTGGGTTGGGTGCTGTCGCTGTGTTCGGCGCCAGAAGCCCAGGCCCTGCTCCAGCAGAACGCTGAGCAGGATCAACAGCCAGAGTCCGCTCCAGAATTCTTGAAATTGCAGCGACTGCAGGGTCAGTTTCAGTTCGGTGCCGATCCCGCCCAGACCGAAAACCCCCAGCAGGGTGGCGCTGCGTAAGGCGCATTCGAGGCGATAGCCCCCGTAGCTCATCAGCACCGCCTGCAATGGAGGCGCCAGGCTGGTGAGCAGTGCCGAGGGCGCTGTGGCTCCTGTCTGCAGGATGGCGGACAGAGCGCGACGGTCGATGCTGTCGATCTGATCGCGAAACACCCTGGCTACCAGGGCTCCGTAGGGAATCGTGATTGCGGCGACTGCGACCCACGGGTGCAGGCCCACCACCTGCAGCAACAGCAATCCCCACAGCAGTTCATGGATTGACCTGGGGATGGCCAGCAGCACGCGCAGCAGGGGGGCGGGCTGGATCGGAAGTTGTGTGCTCGCCCACACCACATCACTGCTGAGGATTCCGAGAATCAGGCCAATCAGGGTGCTCAGCCCCCAGCCGACCAGAGCTGTGGCCACGGTCACCTGAAGCCCATTCCAGAGGGACGCCAGCAGCAGCGGATCGCTACTGGGATGCCATGCCGCCAGCAGAAACTGACCCCAGGTCTCCAGTCCCCCGCCATGGACGCCTTGGGCAACCACGATCAAGACCGGTACGAGAGCCAGTCCGGGCAGGAGACACAGCAACGGCGGGCTCAGCCGCCACCGGTTCATGCTTGCGCCCCCTTGGCGTCGATGGTCATCTCAGGCCCGTACAGATCACGGAGGTCCCCGTCTGTGATGGCTGTTGCTGGTGCATCGAGAACCACACGAGCATTTTTGAGACCAATCACGCGATCAAATCGTTGAATCAGATCTGGCCGATGCAGGCAGATCACTGTGGTGCTCGGCAGCAGATCGTGATCATCCAGGGGGCTTTGGCGCAGCAGGGTTGTCAGCAGCTCCTCAACGAGGGCTGGGTCGAGGCTCGACAGCGGTTCATCGGCCAAGACCAGTGCGGGGCGTTGGCGAAACAACCTGGCCAAGGCCACGCGCTGCCGCTGCCCCCCGGAGAGGGATGTGACCGGCCGATCGAGCAGGTCTGTGTCTAGTCCTGCCTGTTTGAGGCAACGCCTGCAGGCCTCCCGCTCCAGGGGCAGGAGCAGATTGGTGAGGGCCCAGAGCAATGAGCGCCGCCCGAGGGCTCCGCTGTTGACGTTTTGGGCCACGCTGAGTTCCTCCACCAGACGCAAGTCCTGCCAGAGGGTTCCGATGTGGCGACGCTCATGCCGCGATTGCAACTGCAGCGCAGTCCCCCGCCAGTACACGCCACCTGTATCAGGTTTCAGGCTGCCGTTGGCGATTGACAGCAGGGTGCTTTTGCCAGCCCCACTGGGGCCGAGAAGGGCCACGGTCTCCCCCGCCTGAAGGGAGAGGGAGATGTGATCCAAACGTGCTGTGTCGCGACCGCGAAGGCTGACATCGCGAAGCTCCAGCACTGTTGTCACCGGATTTTGCCGAGTTCACGGCCTACGGTTTCGATCGCTCGATACTGCGACGCTGAGGCTGGAATGAACTTCTCAGCGCCGAAGAGCTCGAGAACCGTTTTGCCTTTGCCTGTGGGTTGGATTCCCAGAAGGGCTTTTTGCAGCTTGGTGGTGAAGCCTTTGCCGAAGCGCTTGTCGAGACCCGGACGCGCCACCCAGTGGTAGTCCACATAGGTGGGGGTTCGCCAGATCACCTTCACCTTGGTGCTGTCGACTTTGCCGCTCTTGAGGTTGCTGGTCCAGACCTGCTCATTCAAGGCTCCAGCCTGATAAGAACCGCTCTGAACCACAGCAATGGTGGCGTCGTGGCTGCCGCTGAATCCAACTTTGCCTCCCGCAAATTGGCTGGGTGTCAGCCCGGCCTGCTGCAGGAAATGCTGGGGCATCAAGCGGCCTGACGTGGAGCTCTCGGATCCGAAGCTGAAGCGCTTGCCCTTCAGGGTTTTAAGACCTTGGATGCTGCTGATCGGTTGCAGGCCACTCTTGGTGTTGGCGATGAAAACGCTGCGGAATTTGGCGTCGATATCGCGTTGTGCAAGCACGACAGCTCCTGGGGTTTGGAGCCTGGCTTGCACGCCCGTGAGTCCACCGAACCAAGCCAAATCGAGACCTCCGGTGCGGAACGCACTGACCGAGGCCGGATAGTTGCTGACGGGGATGTAGCGAACGGGAACGTTGAGTTTTTGGCTGAGTTCTTTGGCTAGAAGGCCATACAACCGGTTCAGTTTCTCCGGGTTCTGATCCGGGATGGCGCCAATGCGCAGAGTTTCAGCTGCCCAACTAGGGAGGGCCGTCGTCGACAGAATTCCGAACAGGGCAAGACCGAAGGCGACGGCCCGTTGTTCTCGTGCTGGCATGGATGCTGGCAGATGTGATGAACAGTTCGCTCTCTCGTTTCAGGCGCGAAGCAACCGCCCTAAGCGCGACAGAGCATCATCGATCGTCTCACGCGACACAGCACAAGACAGGCGAATGCAGCGGTCATCCCCGAAGGCCAGGCCAGGCACTAGGGCTAAACCCTCCTGTTCCAAGGCAACTTCGCAGAATTGCATCGAGCCTTCGACGTGATCGGGCAATTTTGGAAAGGCGTAGAAGGCGCCTTTTGGCGGTATGAGCGTGAGGCCATCAATGGCTTGCAGTCCTTTCACCAACTGGCTGCGACGGAGGTTGTAGCTGCTCGCCATCGATCGCACACAGTCTTTGGATTCCAACAGCGCGGCAAGGGCTCCGCGCTGGGCAAAGCTGCATACGTTGCTGGTGCTTTGGCTCTGCAGTGCGGACGCTGCTTTGATCACCTCAGATGCGCCAGCGAGGTAGCCCAGGCGCCAACCGGTCATCGCCCACCCCTTGGCAAATCCGTTCACCACAAAGGTGCGCTCTGCGAGATCTGGCGCCACTGCAGCGAAGCTGTGGTGCTCTTCTCCCTCATCCAGCAGGTACTCGTAGATCTCGTCGCTCATCACCAGCAGCTGGGGGTGACGACGCACCATTTCCGCCAGTGCCAACAGCTCGTCCCGGTCGCTGACTCGCCCGGTTGGGTTACCAGGCGTATTGATCACCAGCAGCCGCGTGCGGGGTGTTATCGCGGCTTCCAACGCTTCAAGATCCAGCCTGAAACCTGTCTCTGCTGATGAGGGCACCGTCACTGGTTCGGCACCGGCAAGGCGCGCCATCTCTGGGTAACTGAGCCAAAACGGCGAGGGGATCAACACCTCATCGCCAGGGTTCAGCACCACCTGGAACAAATTGAAGATCGCCTGCTTGCCCCCATTGGTGACCAGCACGTTGGCCGCTGTGGAGGGGATGCCGTTATCGCGCGTCAGCTTGTCTGCAATGGCCTCGCGCAGCTGAGGATCTCCCGCTGCAGGCCCGTAGCGGGTGACCCCATCACGGAGGGCCTTGATTGCGGCCTCAACAATGAACTCTGGCGTGCCGAAATCGGGCTCACCAGCCGACATGCTGCAGATGTCACGCCCGGCCTGCTTCATGGCAGCCGCACGGGCGCTGATCGCCAGTGTGAGCGAGGGTTGAAGGGCGATGGCCCGGTTGGAGAGCAGGGACGGGCGGGGCATCAGCGCAGCACCCCTCCACCGGGTGCCCAAGACCACACCATCCTGCCTGATCTGGTGTCCCAGGCCACCTCCCACACGCCAGGATTGTGAGGTCGCTGAGGACGTGTTGACCGACGTAGTTGTCCCTGATGCGGTGACGCTCAGTTGGGTGATCCCCTGTGACCAACCCCAGGATCTTGCTGCTTTTTATGCCGGTCTGTTGGGTGAGGTTCCCCGAGCAGGCCTTTCCCCAAGCCATTGGTTGGTGTCCCCTGAAGGGAAGCCTTTGCTTCAGTTTTATCGCCCCTCCTCCACGCGAGACCTGCCGCCGAAGGGGCGTGCCTGGTCTCCTTGTCTGTCGCAATCAACCGATCAAGATCCACTCGTGGCTCTTCAACACTGGTGCGATCAGGCACAACGCCAGGGTGCGGCCGTTCAGGAGCCGGCGCGTCTGGAATCGTTTGGAGCGGAATGCTGGATGGTGGATCCCGAGCGCAATGCCTTCCTGCTGCTGATCACGACGCAGCTCAATCCATGACCAGCATGTCTTTTACGCCGGAATGGCTTGAGGCCTGTCGTGCTTGTTCTCGGTGTTCTTTATCGGTGCAACGTCAACAGGTGGTGGTCGGTCGGGGGAACCGCAAGGCCAAGGCCATGGTGATTGGTGAGGCTCCCGGTGCCAGTGAGGATGCCCAGGGCCTTCCGTTTGTTGGGCGTTCCGGCCAGCTTCTGGATCACCTGCTGGTGCAGGCCGGACTCAGTCCTGACCAGGATCTGTTCATCACCAACGTGGTGAAGTGCCGTCCACCTGACAATCGCAAGCCTTCAGCCAAAGAACTCAGCGCTTGCCGCCCCTGGATTGAGGAGCAGATCGCGAGCGTGGATCCGGCCGTTGTGATTCTGGTCGGAGCCACGGCTGTCTCAGCCATGCTCGGACGGAAGCAGGCAATGCGCTCCCTGCGCGGCGTCTGGATTGAACAGGATCAACGCTCCTGGATGCCCATTTTTCATCCCTCTTATCTGCTGAGAAATCCATCCTGTGATCCGGGCAAGCCAGTGTCCTTGACACTGGAGGATCTACGTCAGGTGCGGGATCGGTTATGCCAGTGTGACTCCGCATCCGGCGCGCCGAAGCCTTGACCGCCACCCCTGTGACTGCCATCAACGCCGACTCCCGTCGCTACGACACCCAGATCCATCGCCGTGTGACCCGCACGGTGATGGTTGGAGAGGTCCCTATCGGCAGTGCCCATCCTGTGGCGGTGCAGTCGATGATCAACGAGGACACCCTTGATATCGCTGCAGCTGTTGCCGGCATTCGCCGGCTGGCCGATGCCGGTTGCGAGATCGTGCGCGTCACCACACCATCGATGGCCCACGCCAAGGCCATGGGTGAGATCCGTGCTGCTCTGCGTTCCCAGGGATGCAGTGTTCCCTTGGTCGCAGACGTGCACCACAACGGCATTCGAATTGCCCTTGAAGTGGCGAAGCATGTCGACAAGGTGCGTATTAACCCTGGGTTATTTGTTTTCGACAAACCCGACCCATCCAGGCAGGAGTTTTCCCAGAACGAGTTCGACGCGATCGGTCAGCGGATTAAGGATGACTTCCGCCCCCTGGTGGAACTGCTGAAGGCCGAAAACAAGGCACTTCGGATTGGGGTCAACCACGGTTCCCTGGCTGAGCGCATGTTGTTCACCCATGGCGACACACCGAAAGGGATGGTGGAGTCGGCCATGGAATTTGTGCGCATCTGCGACGAACTCGATTTCCACAACATCGTGATTTCGATGAAGGCCTCACGGGCGCCCGTGATGCTTGCGGCCTACCGCCTAATGGCCGACACATTGGACGCTGAAGGATTCAACTACCCCCTCCACCTGGGAGTGACCGAGGCGGGTGATGGCGACTATGGCCGTGTCAAGAGCACTGCAGGCATTGCCACCCTTCTTGCTGAGGGGCTTGGTGACACGATCCGGGTGTCGCTGACCGAAGCACCGGAAAAGGAAATTCCTGTGTGCTTCTCGATCCTTCAGGCGTTGGGTCTGCGCAAAACGATGGTCGAATACGTGGCCTGTCCGAGCTGCGGTCGCACTTTGTTTAATCTTGAGGAGGTGCTCAATCAGGTGAGAAATGCCACTGCCCATCTCACCGGTTTAGACATTGCGGTGATGGGTTGCATCGTCAATGGCCCCGGCGAGATGGCAGATGCTGACTACGGTTACGTCGGCAAGACCCCCGGTGTGATCTCCCTCTATCGCGGTCGTGATGAGATCCGCAAGGTGCCTGAACAAGAGGGTGTGGAAGCCCTGATTCAATTGATCAAGGATGACGGGCGCTGGGTGGAACCCGCTTGAGCTGGTTAGGCTGAATAATCAGGCCTGAGCTGTCTTCATGTCCGCTTCCCAGCCCAATCGATCGAGTCGTTCCTCTTGGTTGGTCGTGCTTGGCGCCGGAGGACTGGCGGCGGCCGTGGCCTTCTCGTCTCCAGGCCTAGGCCTGCCTTCGGCTGGATCGCCATCGATCACCGACAGCCCCAAGGAGGTGATCGATCAGGTTTGGCAGATTGTCTATCGCGACTATCTCGATTCCACCGGAAAATACGATCCAAAGCAGTGGAGAACCCTGCGTCGCAATCTGCTCACTAAGGCCTATGCCGGCAGTGAAGAGTCGTATGAAGCGATTCGAGGGATGCTCGCCAGTTTGGATGATCCCTACACGCGTTTCCTTGATCCGAAAGAGTTCAAGGACATGCAGATCCAGACCTCCGGTGAACTGATGGGGGTTGGTATCCAGATCTCTCTGGATAAGGACTCCAAAGAAATTGTTGTTGTTTCACCGATTGAAGGCACTCCTGCCTCCCGCGCGGGGGTTCAGCCCAAGGATGTGATTGTCTCCATCGATGGCAAGTCCACCAAGGGCATGACCACCGAAGACGCCGTCAAATTGATCCGCGGTAAAGAAGGGACGGAAGTGGTTCTCGGCCTGCGCCGGAAGGGAGCGGTCGTGTCCGTCCCCCTCGTGCGTGCCCGCATCGAGATCCATGCTGTTGAAAGCCAGCTCAACACCACAGCCAGCGGGGAAAAGATTGGCTACATCCGCTTGAAGCAATTCAACGCCAATGCCGCCAAAGACATGCGGGCGGCGATTCGCAAATTCGAAGCAGAGGGTGCGAATGGCTATGTGCTCGACCTGCGCAGCAATCCTGGCGGTCTGCTTGAGGCCAGTGTCGACATCGCTCGTCAGTGGCTGGATGAAGGCACCATTGTCAGCACGAAGACGCGAACGGGGATTCAGGATGTCCGCCGGGCGACGGGGTCTGCACTGACCCAGCGTCCCGTGGTGGTGCTGGTGAATGAAGGGTCAGCTAGCGCCAGCGAAATTCTTTCTGGTGCACTGCAAGACAACAAACGTGCTCAGCTCGTTGGCCAAAAAACCTTCGGCAAAGGGTTGGTGCAATCCGTTCGCGGCCTCTCAGATGGCTCCGGTTTAACGGTCACCATCGCTAAATATCTGACGCCCAACGGCGTCGATATCCACAAGAACGGCATCAAGCCCGATGTGGCCGTAGCCATGAGCGAAAAGGAAATCGAATCGCTTCAGCTCGAGGATCTCGGCACCAACAAAGACAGCCAATACCGCACCGCAGAAACCACACTGTTGCGGGCAATCAAAGCTGCGAACCAGACCCAGACCTACAAGCCGGGCCAGGCCAACCTGCAGAGCGCCCTCCAAACAGCGCGCTGAGGCTCACCTCAGCAGTCGTTTCGGCTGCGGGTACAAAAAAACCCAGGTCTCTAGCCTGGGTTCAATATCGATCAAACAGGACCAGGATCTGGTCAGGCAATCGGTTGCATCAAACCACCACCGGGAGTTGAGTCATCGTCATCATTTTCAGTGTCGTTCTGCCAGATGGCATAGACACCAAGAGCGGCAGCGCCAATCAGGCTGCTGAACAGGCCGAAAGATCCTGAGGAGGTGATCGGATCGATGAACTCTCCCAAGGCCTGTCTCCTTAACTGAGGTCAGTGTAACGAAGAATTGCGCTCTGTGGCGATTTGTTCTCATGTTTGCGGTGCTAAACGCTGAGAACGGCCTCGTTGCGCTGCTTGTCTTGGTCCGCGCGTTGCGCGTCAGTCAGACCATCGCCGCCAGGAATTTGAGCTGCCATCTGGGACAGCCACGTCTTCAGCTCTTCCAACTGTTTGTCCATCGGCAACACGCCGAGGCCGCGGGCCAGCACCTTCGCCGTGCTGCCACTGCCGCCCTGATAGACCAAGCGGCCATGCAGGTGTTGGGGTAATCCCTGTCGCAGCAAGCGGAAAGCCGGCTCTTCCATCGGTGTCTCCAGGGCGATATTCGGTTTCTCGGGCCGAATCCGGGCGAATCCACAGCGTTTTGCCAGCAGTTTCAGTTCCATCAACTGCAGCAGCGACTGCACAGGGCCAGGGAGTGCTCCATAGCGATCTGCCCAATCCGCCGCCAGTTCCACCAGCGCTTCGGAGCTCTGACACTCGGCAGCCGAGCGGTACGCCCCCATCTTTTCGTCGGCATCGGTGATCCAATCGGCTGGGATGAAGGCCGTGACCTGAAGGTCCACCTGGGTGTCGTCGACCGCTGGAATGTCTTGACCCTGGATTTCAGCCAGAGACTCCTGCAGCATTTCCATGTACAGGTCGAAACCGATGGCTTCCATCTGGCCGCTCTGCTCAACCCCGAGCAGGTTGCCAACGCCGCGAATCTCCATGTCGCGCATGGCCAGCTGGTAGCCACTGCCCAGTTGGGCAAACTCCTGGATGGCTCGCAGTCGCTGCCGCGCGGCATCACTGAGGGACGCGTCACCCGGATAAAACAGCCAGGCATGGGCCTGAATGCCACTGCGACCGACCCGGCCCCGCAGCTGATAGAGCTGAGCCAGGCCGAAGCGATGCGCGTCTTCAATCAGGATCGTGTTGACACGGGGGATGTCGAGCCCGCTCTCCACGATCGTTGTGCACAGCATCACGTCGGCCTCCCCGCCGTTGAAAGCGACCATGGCGCTTTCCAGTTCGCCTTCCGCCATCTGGCCATGGGCCACCAGTAATTTCAGGCCAGGCAACATCTCGCGTAATTTTCCGGCCACTTCCTCAATGCCCTCCACGCGTGGTACCACGTAAAACACTTGGCCTCCGCGATCCAGCTCCTGGCGGATGGCACTGCGCACGGCTTCCTCATCCAGTGCGGCCAAGTGGGTTTTGATCGGTCGGCGTAGGGGAGGTGGTGTGGTGATCAGGCTCATCTCGCGCACTCCAGAGAGGCTCATGTAGAGCGTGCGCGGAATCGGTGTGGCTGACAGGGTCAGCACGTCGACGTCTTTACGGAGCGCTTTGATCTTTTCCTTTTGGTTGACACCGAAGCGCTGTTCTTCGTCAACAACCAACAATCCAAGCGTGTCAAAGGCTGTGCTTTTGCTCAGCAACTGGTGGGTGCCGACCACCGCATCAATCGTGCCTTTCTTCAGGCCCTCCAGGATTGTTTTGCGCTCGCCCGTTGTGCGGAAGCGGTTGAGAAGCGCCACCTTGATCGGGTAGGGAGCGAAGCGTTCCGACAAGGTGCGCCAGTGTTGCTGAGCCAGCACCGTTGTCGGCGCGAGCATCGCCACCTGTTTTCCGGCGGTGATTGCTTTGAAGATGGCCCGAATGGCCACTTCGGTCTTGCCGAAGCCCACATCACCGCAGACCAGCCGGTCCATCGGTTGCGACTTCTCCATATCGCGCTTCACTTCTGCCGTCGCTTTGAGTTGATCCGGCGTGGGTTCGTAGGGGAAGGAGTCTTCGAGTTCCGTCTGCCACGGTCCGTCCACGGGGAAAGCGAAACCGGGAGCCTGATGACGCTCCGCATAGAGCTTGACTAGATCCAGCGCAACCTTGCGCACCGCTTTGCTGGCTCGCTCTTTGGCCTTGACCCAGGCGGAGCCACCCATCTTGCTGAGCTGCGGGGGGCTGTCACTGTTGGCGCGATAGCGACCCAGGCTTCCAAGTTGGTCGGCGGCCACCCGCAGGATGCCGTCGGCGTATTGCACGACCAGGTAATCGCGCACCTCACCGCTGATGGCGAGTTTTTCCAGCTTCTGAAAGCGGCCGATGCCGTGATTGCGATGCACCACGAAGTCACCGGGCTGCATCTTGTTGGGGTCCACGGTCCGGCTGGCGGCCTTGCGCCGCCGTCGGATGTAACCCGTGCTGGTGAGGTTCTGCTGTCCGAAGAATTCCCGGTCGGTGACCAACAACACCCGCCAGGCAGGTAACTGGAGGCCTTCCAGTTCAGCGGTGCCCTTGCTCTTCAAGGCGACAGGCGTGCCTTGTTCGATCAGCCGGTCAATCGCTTGGTGGTCTGCGGCATTCGGCACGAAGCGACTGATGCAGTCGTGCTCCTCCAGCAGGGCGACGGCGCGGCTCGGCTGCGCGGACACCAACCAGACCGCCTGACGCTCCTGCTGATAGCCCTTGATCAGTTCCCCCAGTTTTCCGAACTGATTGGGATAGGCCGGTACGGAGCGACTGGAGAGGTCAAACCCGTTGCTGTGATTGTCGTCTTCCAGAAGCTCCGCCAGGTCATAGCCGGGGAATGCCTCGGCTTGCTCCATCGCTTCCGCGATGGAGCGGTGCAGTGGGGGCACCTTGAGAGCCAGTTCGCTGTGATGCTCCTCGGCATGGTCAAGCCATTGCTGTCCGTGGGCTTGTCCGTGGCGCCGCTCATCGATCACCACACTGCAGTGATCCGGCAGGTAATCGAGGAGTGAAGCCGGTTGTTCCCAGGCCAAACCCATCAAACGCCGCATTCCTTCAGGGGTCTGCCCGTCGAGAAGAGCACCCAGTTGTTCTTCTGAGAGCAGTTGATCTAGCCCCTCAGGCATGCTTTCGCGAAGCTGCTCAGCGATCAGAGGACTGAATCCCGTCGGGGTAAGCCTCAGATGCTCCACCGGGTCTAGCGAGCGCTGGCTGGCGGGGTCGAATTCGCGCAACTTGTCGAGTTCATCCCCGAAGAACTCCAAGCGAACGGGGAGTTCGCTGCTGACCGGAAAAATGTCGACGATGTCCCCTCGCCGACTCCAGGTGCCTTCCTGGTCAATGGTGGAGACGCGCTCATACCCCAGTTGACTGAGGTTGATGGCCAGCTCCTCAAGGTCGAGGCTGTCCCCTTTACGCAAAGTGCGGCAGCGGCTGGCAAGTGCCTGCGGTGGCGGCAGATGGGGTTGCAGACACCGTTCAGTGGCGACGATCGCGAGCCCTTCGCTGCCTTTGTCTTGGAGTTCACTCAACACCTGCAGCTGTCCCCAGGTGATCTCCGTGGTGGGATCAAAGGGCTCGTAGGGGGACCCTTCACTGGTGGGATAAAGCTGGGCTGATCGCCAGCCCATCAGTTCAAGAAGAGCTGTCCATCGGCCTGCTTCCTCGAGTGTCGGCACCACCACCAACAGCGACTGATCGGCACGACGCGCGAGGGCTGTAGTCACCAGCGCCCTGGCTGCACGATTGGCTCCACGCAACAGCAGTCGCTCTGGTCGTTGGCTGCGCTCGAGCAATTCACCCGTCAACGCCGACGTCTGCAGCAGGCGCACCAGGGAGCTCAGGGGCATGGACAACTCAGTGACATGACTTGTGATCTTCGCAAGCGACTGCATCGGCCCGTTGACGCAGCGGATGGTTGACGCCTGCACCGCCCCTACGATTGTTTGATCGCTCTGGCGTGATGCCTCGTTTTCGCTGTCCTGATTGCTGTTGTGGACCTGCGATCGTGCTCAGGCCTCCCAAAGGGGCCACGCCCATTTGTTCTCGATGCGGAACGGTGTTGGAGCGTCAGCCTCTGGTGCGGCCGATTCCCCTTCTCGTGCTGTTGTCGGTTGGCACTGCGTTGATTGCCTTATCAATCCCAGCCGTGTTTGTGCCTGAACCGCGCAGCCCCCGATCGCCTCTTCCTGACACTGGAACCGCAGAGGGGCTGATTCCACGCCAGAGTGAATTCAGATCCATCGGCTGACCTCGGTCGCTGCCCGCTATGGAAACGAAACTCGTCGCTTTTCTCGCCTTCGGGGCAGCTGTTTGCACTCTGGGTGCCTGGATGTTGTCGAGCCTGGCCAGCCAGGCTGATCAGCAACGCTGAATTGAACGCTGTCGGTCAAAGCCAAGAAGGTCTTGGAGGGGATCAGCTTCAAGCTGCCGGCGCCCAGGGGCCATCACCCCTGACACCTACAACCAGAGGAGATGACCGTGATGGTGAGGAGTGTCGCTTCCTGGCCTCACCGGCGACCTGACGGCTGGTGTCGCCCCCTGGTCGTCCTCAAGTTCTAATCCCCCCTGTTGGCAAAGGGCTTGAGTACAAGTTCTCAGAGCCAAGGTCGCTCCCTCAGTTGAGGGATCTGCACCTGCTCACTGCTCCCTCAACTGAGGGGTGCACTGTCTTTTCACCGAGCAGATTTCTTGAGAGCGCTCGATTGTGACCAAGATCACAGTGGCTGTTGAGCTGGCTCACTGGAGCGAGTGGTGATCACGGCGATGGTGTGTGAGTCAGAGGGAGACCTCTGCTATCCCTATCGCAACGCACAAAACCAATGACTGCTCCCAAGATCCTCAAAGGTCAAGAACGAAATACCGTCAGCGGGACGAGTCGTGATCGCATTTTGAACACCGTAAGGGCTGCCCTGAAAAAAGGTGTTCTGTTTGGAGCGATCGGTTGCCTTGCTACCACTGCTCTGGGCACGGCCCATGCCTGCACTGAACCCCATCTGCATCAAACGACGCGCGCAGCGGGTTTTCTGCGCGACTGCGGTGGTCAAACACCAGAATCCGTTGCTTCGATCAACTCAGGTTGCCCGAATGTGCACCGTGGCTTGGTTGCTAGTGGGTCTTCGGTCATTTTTGTGCAGGGTATGACGCGCACACTTTCAGGCCAAAAGGGTCTTTGGTATAAGGTCCGTGTCATTCATAATCAATCCATGCAAAATGCATCTGCGAATGCTCAATCAGGAGCAGTTGGCTGGATGCGAGCGAATAAATTCTGATCACCATTTCAATCAAACGTAGGGGGCTTACCGTTAGCCCCTCCCATGGCCCTGCTTGGTCTTCAGTTGATGGCGATGTGGGTTGAATGATGAATCACTCCAGTGATTGGAGGTCAACATAAGATTTCAGATGTGAATGCCAGGTTTTGGGGGTATAGCTAGAGAAGGGTTCGATGTGGCACAACCGAGATGCTGACCCTTCTGGCAACCACCCTGTTCGCAATGCACCCCGAAGGCTGGAAGCCCTGTCTCTACAACAACAAAAGCATTGAATGCAAGCGTACTTTTCTTTGCACGGAAGCACCTTGTTTCACCTTTAAATTGGACTGGGCTGATGGTCTCAGTGATATCTACAAAGGCAAGCCTGGGATGGCACGCAATACAGGAATTTATAACGATACGCGCGGTGGTGAGTGGCTGTTACGTGGCTACGCAGGTTCCTTCGGCCTGAAGAATGATGCCAATGGCAACACGATCATTTTTGATATGAAGTTGGAAGACTGCAAGAATTCAGGACTCAGTGACCTATGCCAATAGCGCTGATGCCCTGTTTGATCGATTGGCGTTTGGCGTGTCGTAAGTCGGCTTCAAAGCTTCTGCGCTGCAGTGCGTGGATCAGAATGGCTTCTCGCCACATCCAGGGGACTGACGCGTGACGTTCAAGGTGCTGGCGCCTTCGGCAGGGATCGTCATGACGCATGTGTCTGATTTGAGCACAGTGGTCATCACCAGGAGGCTGCTTACTGCCATGGCTGAACCAAGGGTGACGAGTGCTCCTCCAGCGATGCCGCTTACAAATGCCAGAGTCGATTGAAGGTTGAGAGTGGTTTGCATCGTTTGTTGTGTCGATGCAGTCACCATCTCCAGCGCAATGGTGAGGAGGGGTTGGTCGGACTGGTGAGATCTCCCAGCGCTTCTGGTGCATTGCTGGTGAATGACGCTGTGAGGGCTTCATCTCTTGGCTGAGGCAGCACCCATCTCGTTGTGAACCCTGCTTTGGACCCAGCCGATCGATTAGGCACCTGAGGCGGAAGCCACCCCTTGGGGGATTGGTGTTGCTGCAAACATCCCTCTGTTCGATGAGCTCACAATTCACAGGCCTTCTGGCTCATTTCTGATCAATCAAGCGGGTCAATGCGTCACTCCCCCGCTAGCGCGGGGTTTAATTGCTGATGTCAGTCGTGCCAGGCGTTGCTATGGGTGTGAAGGCGACGTGGAAGCCATGACCAAAGCGCAGCTCCAGGCCTTCATCGAAAAGGTCCAGGTCGATCCGAGTCTTCAGGACAGGTTGAAAGCGGCTAAGACGGTCGATGAGGTGCTTTCCATGGCTCAGCAGCATGGTCACGAATTTGCTTCTGAGCACCTCAGTCAACTCAGCGAAGAAGAGCTAGAGGGTCTGTCCGGTGGGATTTGGTCGTCGTGTATTTGTTATGACACGGCGTGATTATGAGCAAATCAATATCAGGTTTGCTGACCTAGGCAAGCAAAAGCAATCAAGACATCGGAGTCTGACTAGTGGCAACTTAGCCAGTAGCCAATCTAGGCTTGTTGCTCCAATAAGATAAATAAGACATAGCTGTTTCTATGTCAGAGCAGTAAGCGCATTGATCACCACTGCAGGCACGGTACAGGGTGCCTTCGTCACCGGCAAAAGCATGTACAGTTGCTCCACCTTTAGTGGTTAGGACATGCGATGGAAGCATCGACATAACCTTCCCTCCCATTGATAGTGCCAAGCTAAAACGACACAAGGGCTAA
>CAXQPR010000099.1:0-20846 GCA_964225855.1 Salipiger bermudensis
AACAACGCTCTGCAAAGAGCCCAGAATCAGGTGCCGTCAGGACGCACGATCACCAGCGAACACTGCACCGAGATTGAGGTGAGGGAAAGTTCCCGCTATCGCTGCACCGTCACCTACGAATGAGAGAGCAGCCCTGCCTTTTCAGCAGGTCACACTGACTCGCTGTCAGCCGAAGCACACCCACGACTGGAACAGTCTGCCAACGCCAGAGGCAGCGCCACCGGCACTCGTGCTGCTGTCACTGCTGGTGCGGCGGGCGACAGCTTCAACTCTGAAGACATCCTGCTGGGCGGAACCGTTGGCATGCACATCGTTCATCCTCGACTGCCTCCCGGAGGCACACTTCGTCAAGAACGCCCTGATCGTGACTCGGGAAACGGCACCATTAGCAACGAATGGTCAATAAGCAGGCGTGATCAAGAGCCAATCCCCTCTTACCCATATGACCACCAGCCCCGCTACCAGCGGGGCTTTTGACTGACCACCAAAGCCACCACTCATCGGGCACCCTTGAATCAGTCAAAGCGACCGCTCATCATCAACCATCGATTGCACTAAGCAGAGAAGGTCACTGCATTTTCGGCGATTTAAGCATCGAAGATGAGCACCTCAACACGTCGATGAATGAAACAGCCTTACGGGTTTGCACTGCCAAGGGCTGAGAACGATTAATGGCATAGAACAGCTTGGCGACCACGAAAGCCCCGCCTTTTCGGCGAAGCTGGTGATGGCTTGCTCGGAAGACCAACGACTAGTGGATTGTCGGAGCAAAGAGCAAATAGAAGAAGCTAGTCATCGCAACGGAGATAACAAGGGTTGCGTTCGAGAATGTCATTGACTTGTCTCCTTATTGGGAGTCATCTTGTAGGCCATGACTGAAGAGGCTGCCAACGCCGCAATGATCAGAAGAAGTTCCATCGCAAAGAAGTGAGTCTCCTTGCTTACTAATTCAGCCGAAGATCTCAAGGGTGCATCAACGCATACACATTCGTGACCTTAGGGATTTATGCTTAGCTTTTTTGTGCTGTGTTCAGCATAATCAGGAGAAAGTATCACCTGCGTCTTTTTGAGGATTGCCCCCTTAGGGAAGGTGACTACGCATCACTTTTCCATCATGGGCTTCATCCTAGGTCTTGTCTTGGTTGTTGCTGGGCTATGCATGCAAGCATTTGAATTAGATGACGATGAAGATTTGCTGTAGCACTTGCTGATGGTCAATTCCTCAGATTGCATCAACAGCCAACCCTTTCAGGATTAGAGATTCGAAACCATTGACGCCCATGATGGCAGCAGCACTTCAACCGCCTGCCAGCTCCTCACCATCTAACCAGAGCCAATCTTCCACAAGCCCAAAACAGGGCGGAACACCTCAGGAAGGGAGGAACAGTTCCTGCAGACAGGAACTTTTAGGGATGCTGTATGGGGCAGTTCTTGAATTCGTCTACCTCCTTAAGCGCCTTGACTGCATTTGTTGTGGCTGCAGCTGGGATGTCAGGGTCTTTTGTGCTTAAAAAATTTTGAGTGGCTTCCTTCACCGTGCTGGAGGAGATAATTCCATTCATGTGCAGGTCGCATAGAGCTGCTAGTGCTCCTGCCGTATATCCGTACCAGAATTCGTAAGTTTTTGATTCAGCGCTTTTGGGGAAAGCGGTCGAAACGACTGCTAAGGCGACAGCAATTGCAAAAGCCCTGATTTTCATTGTCCTTTTAACTGCATCCATCTGCATTTCAGCCTATGTCCCCACCAGAAGGGATCGTGGAATCAAGCGGAGTGTCGCAGAACTTGCTTGTTATCTCTTCTCTATTGGAAGAGTGCTGCGAAGGCACCGCAAAAATCCGTTCATGCATCTCCCGCCCGTTGGCAACGGTGCTGGCGTTCCTGACTGCACAACCCATCGACCGTGCGTGGACTGCACCAGTCAGCAGTTCAAGCTGACCCGCTGATAGCAGAACCACACCCACTGCTGGAACAGCAGGTTGCGATGAGAGCGCCACAGAGTCTGGGGGTGATCTGGATCGAAATTCTCCGGCGGGGGGACATCGCCACGCGCTTTGTCGCGCTCCATCTCCGCCAGGATCCGACCGGCGTTGTACTCGGGATGGCCCAAGTGCATCAACTGACGCTGATCGGTGGTTTCAAAAATGGTGTAACCCACCTGCTCCCCATGGGCGAGCAGGCGCAAACGTCCTTGGCGCTGCGCCGCTTCCATGGCGGCATCGTCGAGGCCAGCGTGACGACTCTGGGGGCAGAGGAAGACATCATCCTGCGTCCCCATCAGAGCATGACCAGGCACCAGGCTGCGCATCGGATAAACCCCGAACAACTTCTGGTCAAAGGCCACCTTGTCGACACCAGCCAGATAGGCCAATGCAAAACCGGCCCAACAGAGTCCGAGGGTGCTGGCGCAATTGCGCCGTGCATCGGCGATCAGCTCCACCAGTTCCGGCCAGTAGTTGACCTGTTCAAACGGCAAATGTTCCACAGGGGCGCCGGTGATGATCAAGCCATCAAGGGGGGCGTCCGCGGTGGCCTCCTTCCAGGTCACATAAAGCTGATCGAGATGGCTGTTGTCCCAGGTTTTGTAGGAGTGGCTGGTTAAGCGGATCCAGATGGGCTCGATCTGGAGCGGAGACAAGCCCAAGGGATGAAGCAGGTTGAACTCGTACTGCTTCCCCAACGGCATGATGTTGAGAATGCCTATCCGCAACGGTCGGATGTCCTGGCGTTCCGCCAGCTCAGGTTCGATCCAGGAGATCCGGTTGCGTTCAACCGCGGCGATCTTGTGATAGCTGCGCGGAAGGATCAGAGCCATAGGAAATCAGTCTCAGCCAATCCCTGCCAGGGCCTGATCGAAATCAGCCTTGATGTCTTCAATGTGCTCAAGCCCCACGGACACCCGCACCATGGTGGGGGTGACGCCCGCTGATGCCTGCTCGTCAGCGGAAAGCTGTTGATGGGTGGTCGATGCTGGATGAATCACCAAAGTCTTGGCGTCGCCCACATTGGCCAGATGGCTCGCCAACTTGAGGCTGTCGATGAAGCGCACAGCATCGTCGTAACCGCCCTTGAGTGACAGCATCAGCATGCAGCCCATGCCCCGACCTGTGAGGTACTTCTTGGCAGCCGCATGATGCGGATCGCCCGGAAGACCGGGGTAACGCACCGACTCCACGGCCGGATGCTGTTGCAGCCAGGTGGCAAGAGCCATGGCATTTTCGGTGTGACGCTCAACCCGCAGGCTGAGGGTCTCAAGACCCTGCAGCAACAGGAAGCTGTTGAAGGGGCTGACCGCAGGACCCCAATCCCGAAGGCCTTCCACCCTGGCGCGCAGGGCAAAGGCGATATTGCGGTCATCCGGCAACCCCAGCATCTTGCAGATGTCACTGCCGAAACCGAAGGCATCCCAGTGCACGAGTCCGTGATACGCGGCACTCGGCTGACTCATCAGCGGAAACTTGCCGTTGCCCCAGTTGAACGTGCCTGCGTCAACGATCACCCCGCCCAGGCTGGTGCCATGGCCACCGATCCATTTGGTGGCACTTTCCACCACCACGTCGGCGCCATGCTCGATGGGTCGCAGCAGGGCACCACAGGCACCCAGTGTGTTGTCCACGATCAGGGGAATCTGGTGCTGCTTGGCGAGCGCGGAGAGGGCTTCAAAATCGGGAATATTGAAGCGGGGATTTCCCATCGCTTCGACATAGATCGCCTTGGTGTTGGCATCGATCTGTGCGGCGAAGCTCTCGACCGCATCACCCTCAGCGAATTTCACCTGAATGCCCAGGCGGGGAAACTGCACCTTGAACTGGTTGTAGGTGCCTCCATAGAGGTACGAGGTGGAGACAAAGTTGTCTCCCGCCTGCATGCAATTGGTGATCGCCAGGAACTGGGCTGACTGACCGGAGGCAGTGGCCAGGGCCGCCACACCTCCTTCGAGGGCGGCAACCCGCTTCTCGAACACGTCCGTCGTGGGATTCATCAGACGGGTGTAGATGTTCCCGAATTCCTTGAGGCCAAAGAGGTTGGCCCCATGCTCGGCATCGTTGAAGACGTAGGAGCTGGTTTGGTAGATCGGCACCGCCCGGGCGTTGGTGGCGGGGTCGGGCGACTGACCGGCGTGCAGCTGCAGCGTCTCGAAACGGTGCGTAGTCAAGGCTGATCGAGCAATCGTGATCTAGTTCTAGCTGTCGGCTACCCCAGGACGACTCCAGTCATCGGAGGGCTCTGGCTTATCGGTATCAGCGAGAGAGGGCATAGTTTCACGCACCAGGGGAGTGAAACGCGCACGAACCTGGGACCGGAATGTTGATGCTGTCGCCGCCTCGAGCACGGGATAGGGCTGAGCACCTTCCTGCTCGAGAAGGTGACGCCAACGGTTGTTGTCCTGGGCTTTGCGCTCGGTCAACGCTGCCTTGAAGTCGTATTGGTGCATGGAGCCGCCATCGGCAGCCAACGACACGGCATCAGCCGCAAGCTCTGCACGCACGGCATCAAAGCCCTTGGCTTTGAGGGTGTCGGGAAGCCCCAGCACCGGTTGGTAATAGTCGAGTAGGCGCAGTTCCTCTTCCAACAGGATCGGCCAGGCGCCCCGTGCACCCTCAGTCAATGCAAAACCCTGCTCAGCAGCGGTCATCGCATCCAGTTGGAACTGGAGCCACAGGTAATACGACTTCTCGTTGAGGCTCTTCTTGGCCGCAGCCTTACCGCTCACAATCGCGGGCAAAGCCGCTTCGGCCTTGCGCAGAAACAGACGATCTTCCCGCTCGAGGTTCATCGCGCCCCAGCGCTGGCGGTAATCCCAGAGCTCGGCATAGCGGGCCACGTCTTCTGCCGACCAACCAAGGGCCTGCAGTTCATCGGCGCGATGGGTCAGTTCCTTGGCCACTCAGCTCTGTGTGTTTGTGCTCATGGCAGCGTAGAGGGCGGTTTGCTGTGGGGAAACTCACGCGTGTGCTGATGGGCTGATTCCGGTTTGGTGCGGGCATACCCCTCCTCCAACCACAGGTCCCCAGCAGCAGAGGCGTAGTGGATCTGCCAGTGATACAGACCGCGATACGCCAGAGGATCACGGTCAAGCAACGCGGCGTAGCGCAGCACAGCTTCGCCGTAATGGTCGCTGTTGTTGTAGCCCCAAAGCCCGCGGCGAATGTCCTTCAAACCACCGCGGCGCACCAAGTAACGACCCGCCGCATGGATGGCATCCCACGGATCGCGGATATCCCCTCCCTGACCAATCCCCGGTTCAGCCCAGGTGGAAGGAAGAAACTGCATCGGCCCCTGGGCGTTGGCCACAGACACACCATCGATGCGGCCCATGCCCGTTTCCACCAGATTCACCGCCGCCAGAACAGTCCAGGCAATGCCGGTGGCCTTGGCTGAACTGCGATAGGCCCGCAACAGCTGCTCCTGCGGTGCGGGCTGTTGAATGCGCCAGGCGGGCACCCGAGGCGTGGCTGGCCCCCGATGCATGGCCAGGAACTCACGCCGCGCCGCGATGTGTTGGTCAAATACCCAGCGCCAGCGAGGCGCCAAGGCAGTTCGCACGGCTCCAGCGCGCTGAGGATCACGGGAGAGCACCCGATAGATCACTTGCTGCTGATGGGCAAGGGGAGGAATGCGATCCACCGGTACATCAGGGTCACGGATCGCCGCCTCGAGGGCAGCCAGCAAGGCAGCGGTGGCCTGCGGATCCTTTGGCAATAGGGGGTAATGGCGCCCTTGGGCCGTGCGCGGCAGAGACGGATGACTGGGCAGCTGGGGAACCGCAGCTTCTGAACCCCGAGTACCGGAGCCAGAACCGCTGGAACGAACAACGCCAGCAGGGTCCTGTTCGGCCTGTAAAACAATCCGGTTCTGTGCCAGCAGCGCCAGCGGGAGAGCCCCAACAGCGGCCAACACAACACACCAACGCCGCACAGCAGTCATGGCACAAGCACGCGTTAAAGGATCAGGAAACTGCGGCGATCATGAAAATCAGCCTGTTCACCAGGATGGGACAACGCCCAGTAACTCAAGGCTCCATCGCCTTGCTCCACCACCATGGTCAGGGCGATCTCCGGAACCAGTGATGGAGGCCAGAACCCACGCGGGTCCAGTTCGATGGTGCAACGCAATCCACGAGCCACACGCTGAATCGAGACCGATGGCGCTACGGCATTCGGTTCTGGCTCTCCCCCCTGGCGGTAGCCACTGAAGCGATAAAGATTCCAGTCACCGGAGGGGCACACATTCAGTTCCCAGTAGGCCTGCTGACCGGGGAGAGCCAAGAAGGCCTCAAAACAGGTGTGTTGCCAGAGCTGATCAAGGCGAGACCCGACCTTGCGTGGCTGGTCCCAGGGCCCTACCAACTGATCAGGCAAGGGAGGACCATCGAATGAAGGATCAGGCAGCAGGCCATAGCTGAGGGTGAAGGGCCCCTCCTCGCGCCAAATCAGTTCCCCACTGATGAAAAGAGAGGGGGCATTCGCAGCGGGGAAGGGCTTCAAACGACAGACCTGGCAGACCAGCGTGGAGTGGCGTGCCATCAAGGGAGTCCATCAGAGGGGGCAGGTGAGCTGCTGCACGAGGGATTCAATGGCCTCGTACTGGTCCTCAATGGAGCGCATCAGGGAGAACTGCACAAGGGCACGATCGAGATTCTGACCATGCTGCTCAACCTTGAAATAACGATCGCCCTCGAGATGGTCGGTGAGAAAGCGCAGACCCAGCTCAAAAGGAATCAAGCGAATGCAGGCGGGTAGGTACGCCACATCAGCGGCGGAGAGAAAGGAACTCGCTACGGAGAGATACCCCTCCAGGATCGACCCACAGAGATCCAGATCAAAGCGAACAGTCGTGAGATCGGAGACCTCTTCTCCCACCGGATTGCAACAGGAGCGCAGGCAATCTCCAATGTCGTAGTGCACCAAACCGGGCTTGACGGTGTCGAGGTCAATCAGACCCACTGCCTGACCACTGCTCGCATCAATCATCACGTTGTTGATCTTGGGATCCCCATGAATCGGCCGGCGCTGAAGCTCACCGCGCTCACAAGCCACCTCGAGCACATCAGCCCCGTCACGCCCATCGGCCACGAAGGCCAGAGCTGAAACCAAGCGCGATTCCGTGACATCGCGGGGATCAGCACGATCCAACCAATCATCAAGCACGCCATCGTAACGACTTAGGTACACGGGCGTAACGTGAAATCCCTCGAGCGTGTCAGCGAGCTGGGAAACAGGCAGATCACTGATCAGGTGATGGAACATTCCCAACCCATAACCAACCTCCCGGGCATGCTCGGCATCGCAAACGACGTCATGGGCAATGGCGGCATCGATGTAAGAAATCGAACGCCAGAACTGGCCCTCGTGTTCCACCCAATGCCCTTGATCGCTGCGGGCGGGGATCACATGAGGCACCTCCCAACGGCGCCCTTCCAGCTCAGGCATGCCTGACGCCATCCGCTCCTGCACATGACTGCCGAGAGCCATCAAATTGCCCATCACCAGGTCTGGGCGGCGGAACACTTCCGTGTTCAGCCGTTGCATCACAAACGCTTGAGACCCTTCTGCGGTTGCGACCGCCAGTCGCACCAAAAACGTGTCATTGACATTGCCTGAGCCGATCGGATGAATCGCGTCGATCTGCTCAGGCGGATGGAAGCGACCCGCGATGACCTCAAGGTTGCGTCCGGTACTGGAGGCGGCCAGGGTCACAACGAATCGCATGCGTCTCAGAACGCAACACTGCCGCGATTGCTACAGGGCTGGGCTGATCAGTGTGCAGATCGTCAGCCGCTCCGCGTCACTCCTTGGCCCAACGCTGGTTGCAACGGCTGCTGCATTGCATCTCCCCATCGGGATAGTCGAAGCCGGCGCGGCGAGCGTTCTTCTCAACCTCAGCGGGGTTGGAGCCGCTGAATGTGCGTGTCGTTCTGGCTTCAACTGGGGTCAGCAGCACGGCGCTCGCGACTGAAGCAAGAGCAATGGCTTGAACTCCACGCGTCAAGACGGATCGCAAGGCCATGGCATCACCTTCAAAACACCAAACCCATCATCACCCTGATTCGCCAGGTCCCGTCGCACAAGGCAGCATGGAGCGACCCTTCACGCCTCGACAACCGCCGTGCCTCGTCTGCTCCACACCGCTGACTGGCAGATCGGCAAGCCCTATCGCTGGATCGAGGACCCCGAGCGACGCAGTCGACTGCAAAGGGCGCGCATGGAGGCCGTCGTACGCATCATCGAACTTGTTGAAGCACGAGCGATTGATGCCGTGCTCGTGGCTGGAGACTTGTTTGACAGCAGCACGGTGGATGGCTCCCTGGTGATGGAGGTGCTGGAGCTGATCGGCTCAATCAACACCCCCGTGCTGGTCATTCCTGGCAATCACGACCATGGCGGTGCTGGCGGAGTCTGGCGCCGTCCAGACGTGCAACAGGAGATGCACCAAAGAGCCACCAATCTCCAGTTGCTGCTCAAACCTGAACCCCTTGGCATCGCAGGGATGACGCTGCTGCCCTGTCCCCTGAGACGCCAACACGAAACATTGAGTCCTGGCGCCTGGCTGGACACTCTCGACTGGGACAGCCTTGCCCCTGATCAGGCCCGGGTGGTGCTGGCCCACGGCTCCATTCAGGGCTTTTCCGCCATCGACTACGACAACGACACACGCGCGGGAACCAATCAATTGCATCCATCCCGCTGGGACAGCGGGGCCTACGACTACCTCGCCTTAGGCGACTGGCATGCCTTCAAGGCCGTGCCACCGAAGGGTTGGTATCCCGGCACCCCTGAACCAGACCGGTTCCCCTCTAGTGAGGACGATCAGCGCGGCCAAGTGCTAATCGCCGACGTGGGGCGGGGCCAAACACCCGAGGTCGAAGTGGTCAGCACCGCAAGCATGCAGTGGCATAACGAACGAATCCAATTGCGGGGCCGCAACGATCTTGAGCGCCTGCAACAGCGGATCACATCACTCACCAAACGACGGGTGGGACGGGATCTGCTGCGGCTCGAAATCGACGGACAGCTCGGACTGGACGATCACCAGCAACTCGAGAAGACCCTGACCCAGTTGCGCACCCGACTGCTGCACCTGCGCGTTCGAGGCCACTGCCACAGGCGCCCGGAAGCAGCTGAGCTCAGCACGCTTCTGGATCGCTCAGATGCCCCATTGATGGGCAGCATTGCCCGGCAACTGCAGCAAACCCTCGATCAGACGCCCGCAGACCAGCACGACCAGGTCGCCCTCCTGGAGACGGCGTTGTGTGAACTGCATCGCCTCAGCACTGGTGCCCAGACGCCCTCTGACCAGGAGATGGCGGCGTGAAACTACTCAGCTGCAGTCTCAACAGCATTCGCCGCCATGCCGAGCTGAAGCTGGACTTCCATCCAGGCCTGACCCTGATCACAGGCGCCAACGAGAGCGGCAAAAGCTCCTTGGTGGAGGCCCTGCATCGGACTCTGTTTCTGCGCGGCAACGCCACGGGCGCTCCCGTTCAGCAGCTGCGGTCGTTGCAACACAGCGGTCATCCCCAGGTGACCCTCAATTTCGAGGCCAAAGGGCGCAGCTGGGTGCTTCAAAAACGCTTCAGCGGCCAGAGCGGCACCACGAGCTTGAGCGGTGCGGGCGAGCCGGCCCGCCTGGGCAGCGAGGCCGAAGAGCAGCTGGCAGCGTTACTGGGTGTCGATGAGATCATCGGTAGTCGCCAGGCGGCACGGGTGCTTCCCACGCGCTGGGCCCACCTCTGGGTGATGCAGGGAGAAGGAGGCCGCGATCTGCTCAAGCTCGGTGGCGATCACTACGACCTGCGCAGCCTGATCGAACAACTCGAACAAGGAGCCGATGCCGCTCTGCAATCTCCTCTGGATCAACAGCTGCACGACCAGCTGGAGCAATTGGTCTCCGCCAGCCTGACCACGCGAGGAACCCGCCATCAAAGCGTTCTTTGGCAATGCGAACAGACCTTGAAGGCCAGTGAGGAGCGACTTGCCTCCGCCACTGCTGAGCTGCGCGACTTCGAGCAGGCAAGCACCAGCCTCGACGCCCTCGACGACGAACAACGCCAGCTGGAACAGGAGCGCAAACCGCAGCTGGAGCAGGAACAGAACCAGCTGATGGACGAGCAGCGGCAACAGGCCCAGGCGAAGGCCGCACGCCAGGCATTGGAGCAGCAACTCACGCCTCTCAGCCAGCAACGCCAACAGCTGCAACTGCAACTGCGCCGGCTCCGGGAGACCGAACAGACATTGGCGAACCAACAGCAGCAGAGCGTGCGCGTCACGGCAGAACTGGAACGCCTCCAACGGCTGCTGGTGGAGCGAGGCGAAGCCGTGAAGCAGTTGATGCTTGACCGCGATCAACTGGAGCAGAAGCGCAGTGGCCTTGAACTGCGCGGTCAGCAGCTGCGTCGCCTGGAGGAACGCTTGCAGCTGGAACAACGCCTCACGCAGCTGAACCGACAGCAGCAACAGTTGCTGCGCTGGAAGCGCCAACACAAGGAGATCACCGTGGCCCTCAGCAGCCTGCGGGCCCCAGATCATGAGGCCCTGGTCAGGCTGCAGGAGCAGATACGCCAACTTGAAGGCCTCGCCATTCGAAGGGATGCCATGGCTTCAGTGGTGACCCTGGAGTGCAGTGATCAAGAGGTGCGCCTCGACAACTCCCCGATGGAGCCAGGAGAGTCACAGCGACGCACCAGCACCTTCTCCCTAAGCGTGGGGAAGGGTGTGAAACTGCGGATCGCTCCGGGGGGAGGTGACGGCCTGGAGACGATCCATCGTGAGCACCAAGCGCTCGCTCAAACCATCCAAGCGAGCCTCAGCCACTGGCAGGCCAACAGCGTCGCCGAACTGGAGGCCCGTGACCGGCAGCGCATGGAGCTACTCACCCGTCAATCACTGCTGCAGCAGCAAACCCCTGAAGCCGGTGATCACAAGATCATCGAAGCCGAAGAGGCATCGACACGCGAACGTCTCCAGAGCCTGGAGCTGGAGCTCAACGATGGCGTTCAGGAAGCGCATGATGAGCTTTCGCAGCAGGATGGAGAGGCCATCCAACGAGCCCTGATCACCTGCCGTCAGCACTACCGCGAGACGAACGAACGGCGCCAGTCCCATCAGCAGCAACTGGAAAAACAAGAGACGTTGCTCAAGGGTCAACAGCAACAGCAACAGGCTCTGCAACTGCAACGCGAAGCCTTGACGGCAGAAATCCGCAGCCTTGATCAACAGCGGCTTGCATTGATTCGCGATCACGGCGACGCGGAACGCATCACCACCGACCTCCAGCAGCTGGAGGAACAGATCGGCAACTTGCAGCAGCAGCTGAAAGCCTTACCCCAGGCTGATGGCGCCAACAACGACCCAGGAGCTGCGATCGAACGCCGGCTGAAAGCGGTGCAACAACAGCAGCAGCAACTGCAGGAACGCTTACAGGGGCTGAGTGCAGAGCGGGGCGCCCTGCGGGAGCGTTGCAACAGCCTGGGGCGCCGGGATCCCTACGCCCATGCCGAGGAAGCTCGCACCCAGTGGGAGCAGGCACGACGGGCCCACAGCAATGAAGCGCTGCAGGTGAAGGCGCACCAGCATCTGCTGAACTTGTTCAACACCGCACGAAGCGACCTATCGCAGCGCTACACCGCACCCCTCAGCCGCAGCATTGCCCACTACCTCAGGCCACTGCTGGCCCAGCCCGATGCCCTGTGCAGCCTCAGTTATGACGCCAAGAACGGGCTCGAAGACTTACGCCTCCAACGAGACGGCCTCACCCTGCCCTTTGCCAACCTCAGCGGGGGCATGAGGGAGCAACTCAACGCAGCCCTGCGTCTGGCCCTGGCCGACACCTTGCGCACGGGCCACGACGGTTGTCTGCCGGTGCTGTTCGACGACGCATTCAGCAATACCGACCCAAACCGTTTGCAAGCCGTGTTGTCCATGTTGCGCCAGGCGGCAAACGATGGATTGCAGGTGGTGGTGCTCAGTTGTGATGGTGCCCCTTACCGCGCTGTTGCTGATGCCGTGGTCGAACTGAGCTAACTCAGTCGAGGGCCGTTTCAATCACATTCATCGCACGCAGATAAGCCGGAGGCTGAGCACTGTCTTGGCTGTCATCAAGGGCGAGATCGTCTCGGATCGACTTGCGGGCGTTGTCTGCGATCACGGCATTGATCAGAAGATCCATCGCCTCAGGTTGATGCAAATTCTGGAGCGCTTCGGCATAGCGACGGCTATGGGTTGGACGCACTGACTCCTGGCAATAGGCCGACAGTTCTCGGCTGTCGGTCATCACCGCAAACGCCGCTTCCTTGGTGGATGGCTTGCCATAGATCGCCATGTAGAGAAGGTTGACCATCGAGGCGTCATGCACCGGGATCGCATATTTGCGCACGATCTGAGGCCAATACCGCAGGGCCTTGAGCCCTTCCAATCCGCCTTTGCGCAAGCCCTCGGCCTCGCACCACTCCTCCAGTTCCTCCATCGACACCGGGCAGCGCTGCAGCGCAAGCATGCGTGACGCCAGCACCTGACCGGCCTGGAAATTGCGAGTTGGCTTTCCCGACACCGGCAGCATCATGCTTCCCCGCACATCCGCCACCATCGCCGTGAGCTGAGCGAAGGTGTGATCACGAACCTTCTCCATGTCACCACCGCGCACCAGTGCGGCTTCAATCCGCTGCACGCCGTAGCCCAGTTCGGTCAGGGGGAAGGGCTGACGGTTGTAAAGCCGTTGACGATCGCGGCGTGCCATCGACACCGTGGCCGCTTGGTCGAGGCACTGGTCAAGAAGAAGCGTTAGGAGTGTGGGTAAAACGCCTGGATTGTCCTGGTGGTAGGCGTACCCAAACCCGGCAAAGACCGACGACATGTTTTTTGCCGCCTTGATGTACTGCCCCTCAACGTTGTGAACTCCGGGCGAGACCTGGATGTTGGGAGACAAACGATCCAACAGTCGCGCGCCCAACAGCGCAGTGAGTGCATTGGGATGGCAGAAGTTAGCCGTGAAGCTGTCGAGAGGATTGCGCAGAGCGCCGTGACGGTGGAAGCCGGAGAAGAAGGCCAGATTCGGCTCCCGCTCGCAGAGCACGTAGGAGTCATTGCTGATCGGGTCATGGGTGAATGAACCGGCAAGACAGGCCAAGACCACGTTCTCGCGGCCCAAGTCCCTACGCAGCTGGCAAGCGAGCTGGAGATCCTCTTCGATGTGATTGCTATTGGCCGCCAACACCACCAGCTCACAGTCACGGATGAGGTCGCTGAGGGTGTTTGGTATCCGCTGGCCAGCTTCGCTGTGGGAGGCCATCTGCTTCAAGACAGCCACATGGTCTGCATCCATGCCTTCCAGTGCGGCATCAGGAAAGGCTCCGAGCAGAGCCCGCCCAGGCCGGGGCGCCAGCATCAGGATGTCGACCGACGCCTGCTGCATGGCGCAGTTGTAGGCCAGGGACGCCGGATACAGGCCCACGCTGTAGAAGCCGACGCGCCCATGCTCCAAATCAAGGATGCGCTGCTTGATGCAATCGGCATCGAGGCTGCGGGAGAAAAACGCGTTGCTCTGAAGCCCGTCCTCAAGCGTCATCCGTCCGCTGCACGCCCTGGCGCGATGATCTTTCTCACACCCTAGTCAGCGGGTCCGATGAGCCTCACCCTCTACGGCGGTCAACGCACCAGAGCTTCAATGCCCCGTTGGTATCTGGAGGAAAAAGGCATCGTCTACAACCTGGTGGAGCTCGACCTCCAGGCCCAGCAACACCGAGAACCTGACTATCTGGCCATCAATCCCTTCGGCAAGCTGCCGGCTCTGGTGGACGACAGCCTGGTGGGCCCGGATGGAGGCCCGCTCACTCTGTTCGAAAGCGGAGCGATTCTCCAACACCTCGCGGATTACCACAGCGATGACATCCAATCGCCGAGTGAACGGGCGCTGACCTCACAATGGCTGCTGTTCGCCAATGCCACCCTGGCGATTGCCCTGTTCGTTCCCAGCAATCGCGAACGGGAGTTCCCTCGGCTGATGGCCGAACTCAATCAACAACTGGACCCAGCCAAGCCGTTGGTGGGCAAGTCATGGGGTGCAGCCGATTGCGCCGTTCAGGCCTATTTGGCCTACTTACCGATCTTCTTTCCGGATCTTGACCTCAGCCCTTACCCGACGATCCAAGCGGTGATTGCTTCGGTGCAGCAGAGGCCGGCCTACCGCAAGGCGATGGGAATGCAGAGTTGATCCAGACACAACGCAAGACCGACTAGGCCACTTTGCTTATGGCACACCCCCTTGTGGGGCCCTATGACGGAATGACCCGCGGCAACGTCTCAGGTTTTTTCGTCATTGATCCCGCAACGTCTATGCAGAATTCGTCGTCATTCAGCCGATCCTCGGCGTCCAGCCCGCAGTTCTGGTCAATCGACCGAACTGGTCGCAGCGCCGAAGCATTCAGTCGCGGGTGTCAGACGAGGTCGCTGCAGCAACTGATGCTGAATCACGATGCGCGCCTGCTTCATCGCTGCAGCAACGTGGCCAGCTGAACTCACTCGACGGCTTCACCTTCAACAGTGATTTCAAATTCAATGCCAAAGCGGTGCGCCGTTGCCCTGAAACGACGGGCCAGCTCCACAAAGAGCTTCTTGACCAGGGCGTCGTCGAACTCATAGATCTCAAGATTGGCCGTTTTGGCCACCGCCTGCAGATCGTCGATCAGTTTCTCCACACGGGGTGCAAACACCTTGCCGAAGCGAGCCCGTTTCTCTTCCGAGCTGTTGAAATCAGGCAGGCCAGCCATCGTTGCGCTGTGAAGAGCTCCAGTGTGCCAGCGGTCTGCAGGAGAAATGGGAGAGACTGAGCCAACCCTGCAGGTCGCCAGGGTTGATTGAACACCGTCTTCACCGTCGTGCCTCCTCTTACCCCTGAGCAGCTGCTGGCCGAAATTCAGGGTGCGTCCAACCCGCTGATCGTTCAAGACCTCGATGGGGTGTGCATGGATCTGGTGAAGGATCCACTGACCCGACGCCTGGATCGCCGATACGTGGAAGCGGCGGCAGAGATGCGCGGTCGTTTTGTCGTTCTCACCAATGGCGAACACGAAGGCAAACGGGGGGTGAATCGACTGGTGGAAGCCGCCTTAGGCAACGTTGACCGAGCGAAGCAAGAAGGCCTTTACCTGCCAGGACTCGCCGCGGGGGGCGTCCAACTCCAGGATCACCGTGGCGCCCTGTCCCACCCAGGGGTCAGCGATGCGGAAATGGACTTCTTGGCAGCGCTGCCGTCGCGGATGGAAGCAGAACTTCAGGCCCGCCTTCCAGCCCTGATGCCGGAACTCAGTCCGGGGCAACTTCAGGGCGCGATTCAACAGGCAGTGCTCGACACCCAGGTGTCACCCACCATCAATCTCAATGGCCTGTTCAGCTACTGCGGCGATGACGTGGCGTTGCAACGTCAGCTGCAGCTGATGCTGCAGGAGCTGATGGATGCCCTGCTGAATCTGGCCGACCAGGCTGGCCTCGGCACATCCTTCTTCCTCCACGTTGCCCCCAATCTGGGCCGGGATGCTGAAGGCCGAGAACGGCTCAAACCGGCAGAGCCTGGTGATGTGGGCTCAACCGATATCCAGTTCATGCTCCGAGGTGCCATCAAGGAAGCGGGGTTACTGGTGTTGATCAACCAACACATCGCTGCACGCTCGGGACAGGCACCCCTGGGTGACGACTTCAACGTGCGCAACGCCCCACGCGATCACCATGCGTTGCTGAATCTCTGCCTTGACGCGATCCCCGCTGATCAGATGCCAACACTGATCGGTGTGGGAGACACCGTCACCTCAACCGCCAGTGCGGATGGACAAGGCTGGCTCCGAGGAGGAAGCGATCGGGGATTTCTCACCTTGCTCCAGGAGCTCGGTGAGCGCTACGGCACGACCAACCGCGTGGTGCTGATCGACAGCAGCGGCGGTGAAGTCGATCGCCCAAGCCTGGCGGATGGGAGCTTGACAGGCATCACCGACCCTGAGGACCCTCTGCGCTTCGACGTGGTGATGCCTGGGGGACCGATGCAATACGTCGCTTGGTTCCAACAACTGGCCCAGACAAGCAACTAAAGCTGCGAACGGGGAACCACCCGCAGCATGAAAGGCAAAGCGGTGATCGACGGCTTGCCACCGCTCACCCAAACCGCCTGATCCTCACTCCAAAGACGCTGGCCGGGAACGATCAGCCGAGACTTGGACGCATGATCGGGAAGGAAGGCCGCAACAAACCCCTTGGCCTCCACAAAGCGACGAAGGTCTGGAAACAAGACACCATCTGCCGTTTCCACGACCTCCAGGCGACCATCGTCTCGAAGGCCATACACAATCCTTACATCGGCCATCGTCATCGGCCCATAGACGCCCTTGTACCGGGAAGGCGTGCTGTCGAGAGGATGCACAAACGCGTGCAAGCCACCAATAAACAAGCGGTAGTCCTGATCGGCCTGCTCGGTTAAGGATCCAAAGCCGAAATCCAGACCACCGTCATGGCGAACCGCAATAAAGGCACGCCCTGCTGCTGCGGCGCGGTTGCCGGCTCGAATCGTTTGGTCACTCAGCTTGAGATCACCATGGATCACCATGCCCAGTGGTTCCTGAGGATGCCCCTTCTCGAAGGTGGGACCGGTGAAAAAAAGCAGAGCATCGCCATCTTCATTGGCTTCAAACTCCCGGCTCCACCCCCCGAAAAACTGCAGATCAATCCAGCGAGGGTCAAGGATGACACTGGAATAGGCAATGGTCTGAGAGGGGCCGTTGTCCGCATCAAGCACTACTGATTGGTCAGACGCAAACACTGCAATCTCACCTCGCGGTGGGGGCAGCACCGGTGCACGGGATTCTTTCCGGAGGGCAAGGCCAGGAATCGATACCGTCGTTGCGTCCAACGTCGAGGTCGCGACAAGAGCCGCCAGCACACCGAAGGCAGCGGAGGCCACTGCGATGAGACCCCAGCGAACTCTTGACACCGAAAGCTCGACCCCCAGCCAACTGCGTCAATGTCGAGCGTGGCGTCTGCGCTGTCAACAGCCAACAAGCCGTGATCGCCCACAATGGCGAGAGCTATGGACTGTTTCCTGAGCCCATCTCTCGCCAGTTCCACCGATCTGGATCGGTCTGGATTTCCTGCACTGTTCCGTAGTCAGCTTCAGACCCTGCAGGTCAACCTCGGCTACCGCTGCAATCAGAGCTGCACCCATTGTCATGTGGATGCTGGGCCATGGCGCACGGAAATGATGGCGGCGGATCAGGTGGCTCTGATTCCCCAAGTGCTCGAGCACCTTCAGCTCAAGGTGCTGGACCTCACCGGTGGTGCTCCGGAGCTGCATCCACAATTTCGTGAATTGGTGGTGGCCGCTCGCGCCCTGGGCGTCGAGGTGATCGATCGCTGCAACCTCACGATCCTGAACGAACCCGGGCAGGAAGGATTAGCTGACTTTCTTGCCCAGCAAAAGGTGCGGGTTGTGGCCTCTCTTCCTTGCACGGAAGAGGCTCGCGTCGACCGCCAACGGGGACGTGGCGTCTTTGAGCGCAGCATCGATGGACTGAAGCAGCTCAATGCTCTCGGTTATGGCGATCCAGGCGGTGAGCTTTGTCTTGATCTCGTCTACAACCCCGCTGGTGCCAGCCTCCCACCAGCCCAAGCCCAACTTGAGCAGCACTACCGCGAAGCTCTTCTCCACAATCACGGTCTCCGCTTCAACCACCTGCTCACGATCACCAACATGGCGATCGAACGTTTTGCCAAGGATCTGGAGCGCCAGGGGCAACTGCAGACCTATCAACAAGTGCTGCGGGACGCCTTTCGCCACGACAACGTGCCTGCGGTGATGTGCAGGTCACTCATCAGTGTCAATTGGCTTGGTCAGCTGTTTGACTGCGACTTCAACCAGCAGTTGGCAATGGGGTGCCCAAGCACGGTGGGAACCCTTCAGGATTTGCTTCATGTCACGCCTGACGGACTGAATGGGCAACCCATTGCCGTGGGCGAGCACTGCTTTGGTTGCACAGCAGGACACGGTTCGAGCTGCGGTGGAGCCCTCAACTAGGGTCTAGCGGATGCACAGCCAGGCTGGATGAGCACTCCCAAAGAGTCAGGACCCGCCCACTGCGGCAGCAAACCCAAACCCTTCGCTGTTGGCATTGCCCCCCTGGGCACCATCTCGATCGGCATCGTGCCAATGGGAGTTGTCTGTATTGGTGTGGTGCCCATGGGGGTGGTGTCCATCGGCGTTGTCGCGATGGGCCTGATCAACTTCTGCGTCGTGGGCATGGGGGTTTTGGCCATCGGGGTCAACACCATGGGGGTGTGGACCGCTGGCCCCGTCAGCATGGGATTGGTGCAGCTCGGTGGTCGCTCGTCCTCAGGTGGCCACGACCATCACGGTCACCAAGGATCGTCTGGAGAACAGTCAAACGAAGAGCTCTTGGCCTACCCGACACGGGAAGAGGCTGAAGCGGCAGCCAAGCGCATTGGTTGCGAGGGTGTTCATGCCATGGGAGCGCTGTGGATGCCTTGCGAGCATCACCCCGAATCCCCTTGAAGCTGAACAATCAACGACAGGTGGGGCAGATCCCACGCACGTTGAGCGTTGACTCGATCAGCTGAAAACCGTACTGATCCGCCGCCGCTTCGCCGGCATGGATCACCGGAGCGCTTTCAAATTCCTCCGTGCGACCGCAGCGAATGCAGACCAGATGGTGATGATCGCGATGGTCACCGGAGAGGAGTTCAAAACGTCGGCCGGCCTCGCTCAACTCCAGCTCCTGGAGAAAGCCCATCTCCACCAAAAGGCGCAGGGTGCGATAGATCGTGGCCAAAGAAACCTTCGACTCCTTATCGAGAAGCTGTTGATGGACGTCTTCGGCGCTCAAATGGCGACCTGCTCCCATCCTCTCGAAGAGCTCAAGGATGCGAAGCCGCTGTGGAGTCAAGCGACGGCCGTCTTGGTGAAGGCCACGTTGCAGTGGTTCTTGAGCCGGTGTCGAAGACGCCCCAGTTGCCATCGACAGTCGAATCAGCCTTCTCAATAGTAATCACTAATGAGAGCGAATGCCTTGAGCCGGCCCCCTCACCCTTGACCCGACTAGGGGAGGGCACCTTATGGTGCTGTGTCTTTTTTCATTAGCCCTTGCTGAAAAGTCTGAGCGGATCATGGGACGTGCTGATGCGCTGCTTCGCCAGTGCATTGTTTCTGCTGGCCCATGGACTGCTCGTGCTGGAGCATGTGGCGATGGGTACGGCCCTGCATGGCGTGGCGGAGCTGTTTCTTGCGCCTTGGGCCTTGCGACACCGCGCCTGGGACATCATCGTGATCGGCGTGATCTTCTGCGTCTTTGATCTTTGGGGCACAGTGCGACTCACCGCAATGTTTGGCTGATCACTAGCGATCAATCTGAAACAGACAGGGTCTCCACCCACCATCGCTTCACCACACCACCCAGCTGATTGGGGGGCTGCGAACGATCCAACGATGGGATCGTCACCACCGACAGCTGACGACCATTGCGGTGGTAGTCGAAGCGGCAGTAACCCTGGCCCGTGCCTGAACACGCCGACAGGCTGGACAGTGGGACCCCAGCGCGTTGCTGATCCAAATCAAGGGGATGGTGCTGCGGAGATGGTCTCCAGCCCGACCCAAGCAACACCGCATCAGCCTCCAGGATCGGCTGACCAGCACTGAGGGGAACGGCACCACGGGTTTGCGCGAAGGCGGCACCACCAGCCATCACACCCAGCAATGACAGCGAGAGAGCGAAGAATCTTTTGGCCATGACAGTGCTGGCAGGTGCCACTCACTCCATAGCCATGGCCGCCGCAAGGTGACCACGGCGATCAGCAGCACTTAATCGCAGAGGTCCTGGTGGAGAGCACGCAACACGCGCGTTGCAAGCCCCCGGGAGAGCCGACGGGCAACAAGCAGGGAACAGACCCACTCGAACAAAGGTGGGTTGGAAGGATCCTTCGCCAAATGATCCCTGAGCTGCAGAAATTGCTGCGTGTGCTCACATCCCCGCAGAACATCGATCAGCTTGTCCTCCGATACGGAGGACTGACAGAGAGCAGCAACGGTCATGGCAAAAGACCACTTGAATTTCACGCTATGCCAACAGGCACCTGAAAAACCAGTGACGACGACCAGAAACTCTGAGCAGACACGAAAGTCTTAGGGCAGATAGAGCATGTCGTCACGGCAGCGTTGCAAGGCCTCACGCACGCCAACAATCTCCTGTGAACTGCCTGGATGGGACATCCCATCAGGGATCACGACTTCGCCAACTGCGCTGAGGTGAATGTTGGCTCCAAACCAGGCCCCACCCGAAGGGATCAACGCCCGGCATTGAGGCGTACCCGAAGCCGAGATCTTCCGCTCAATCACCCAGCTCCCAACTTGATCCAACTTGGTGAAGGTCTCCAGTCCAGCCAGGCCTGGGAGCGGCTGAACAAAACCGGCCGTTACCAGAAAGAGAAGCCGCAGCATTCACGTCGCTGGAGGCACGCCGGTCTGACTTTCGGCTCCTTTCCAGCCAAAGGCAATGCGCCTTTACACGGATAGGCAGACCGATCAAACCCACGCAAAGTGACTGCATCGAGATCGGAGGCGCTGATGACAGCCGACACTCCACCTGAGCAATCCCTAGAAGCACTCTGACTTCTGGCCCCTGCTCCAACAGTTTCCACCAACCCGTGAGGCTGGTCCTTTCGCAGGCATTGCTCTTCCGGTACGCCACGCGAATCGACACTCCACTGCACCGCCTCAGGCTGATTTCGTCGCCACAGGTGCCCCGGAGCTTCATCAGCCACACACCTGGACGTCATGGCCCCAGGGTTGCCACCGCCAGACG